>DASTNU010000901.1:0-2292 GCA_035720605.1 Longimicrobium sp.
AATCCGGCGGATCAGGAGCCTGTCAGCCGCCGGAACCCAGCTGCGAAGAGCAGCGTGTCACGTAAGTTCCGTCCGCCTGCCGCTCCTGCGTGCAGGAGACGTCTTCGGAGGGGGTGGCGGCAGGTTCGGCCTGGGGTGCAGTCACCGAGTCGCCGCAGGCTGCCAGGGTGGACACGGTGAGGACGGCCAGGAACAGCCGGGCGAGTTTCATCGTCGCTCCAGTGGGTGTGGATGGATTACGGACGGTTGGTGGGCGGTCAGGATGGTGATGCCCGAGAGGTTCACCCAAGATGCCGCCGGGCGCCCTGAGGCGCCCATCCTCTTGCGGTCTCGTACCGAATATTTTCAGACAAGTCATGGTCCCCCCTCCCCGCCCGCTCCTGGTGCTGCACACAAACAGTGCGTTCCGGGAGCGGGTTCGGCGTGTGGGGCGTGGTTATGTATGCAGCTTCATTCCCAACTGGGAGGACCTGCGGGCCGCCGTGATCGCCTCGCCGCCGGCGGCGATCCTGGTGGTAGACCCCTACGAGGGATCCGGCCGAGACGACGCGCGGCTCTCGCCCGAGCTGCGGACGCTGCTCTGGGAGTTTCCCTCCGCCACGGTGCTGGCCGCGCTCGACATCCGTCCCGGGCGCTCGCGCGACCTGCGCACGCTGGGCGAATGGGGGGTGACGGACATCATCTCGCTGGCGGAGGACGACACCCACGAGGCCATCTACCGCCGCCTGCGCTCGGTGGAGGGCCGCTCGCTGCAGACGCTGCTGGAGCGCACGCTGCCGGCCATGCTCTCGGGCCGCACGCGGATGCTGATGATGACGGCGGCGGAGGTGGTGGCCGTGGGCGGCAAGGGGCGGGACCTGGCGCGGCGGCTGCACCTTTCCGAGCGGACGGTGCTGCGCTGGGCGGAGCGGGCCGGGCTGCCGCCGCCGCGGCGGCTGCTGGCGTGGATGCGCATCCTGATGGCGGCGTCGCTGCTGGACGACCCCGGCCGCTCGGTGCTCTCCGTGGCGCACGCCTGCGGGTACTCCTCCGACAGCAGCCTGCGGCGCGCCATGCAGGACTTCCTGAGCACCGGCCCTTCCGCCCTTCGCCGCCAGGGCGCGCTGCCGCTCGCCTCGCGAGTGTTCCTGAAGGAGCTGGAACAGACGCGCGCCGCGACCAGGGACCGCCACTCCCTGCGGTTCTGAACGAGGGCACGGTCAAAAAGTTCAGGCGGCTCCACAGGGAGACGCCCGGTTCCCGTCATCGATCCCCGGCGCCGGTCAGCCGGGCGCATCCCAGTCGTACAGCACCACGCGTCCGCCGCCGCCCTCCACCGCCAGCGCGCCCACGTAGCCGGGGCCGGGCTCGATGGAGAGCATGGTCCATCGCTCCGCCTCTGCCGGGTTGCCGCGGGTGCGCAGGATGCGGGCGGGCTCGCCGGGCGCGAAGGCCACGTCGAAGCGGTCCAGGGGCATCGACAGCCCCTCGCCCACGGCCTTGATGTACGCCTCCTTGCGCGTCCAGCAGCGAAAGAACGCCAGGTCGCGCACCTCGTCCGCCAGCGCGGCGAAGATCTCGTTCTCCGGCGCGGAGAAGAAGCGCTTCGCGATGTCCATCCCGTCGGGCATCGGCTTGAGCAGCTCCAGGTCCACGCCGATCTCGCGGCCGAAGGTGAGGGCGTACAGCGCCAGGTCGCCCGAGTTGGAGACGTTGAAGCGAATGCCGGACGCCGCGGCGGGGCCGTCCAGCTCCGGCTTGCCGTGCGACCCCTCGCGGTACGCGAGCGCCGCCGGCGGCAGCCCGGTGTAGCGGGCCAGGATCTCGCGCTGCACGCCGCGCCCGGCGACGAACGCGGTGCGGTGCCGGGGGAAGCGAAAGCGGGCCGCGCGGGCCCGCTCGTCGGGAGAAAGGTGGGCCTCCAGCCTGGCGAGCACGGGGTCGGAGGGGCGCAGCGAGGCGCGCCAGACGTGCACCTCGTCCGGGCCCGGCGCGAGCGGTCCGGCCGGCGGGGTGCCCCAGGCGTCAGAAGGCATGCGCCCGCATGTCGTCCAGCGAGGCGATCAGCGGCCGCAGCTCGCGCGAGAGCTCCGCCAGCACCAGCGCGCGGTCGCCGTTGACGAAGAAGTGGTCGCCTGGAAAGGGGTGCATCCGGAACCGGGCCGTGGTCTGCTCGCGCCACGCGTCCACCTCGTCGAGGGTCACCTCGTCGTCGCGCTGGCCGCCGTACGCGCTGATGGGCACGTCCAGCGGCGGCTCGTCCGCGTACAGGTAGGTCTCGCCCAGGGCGAAGTCGGCGCGGAGCAGGGGCAT
>DASTNU010000902.1:0-6679 GCA_035720605.1 Longimicrobium sp.
AGGTCCGCCTGCGTCTCGTCGGTGCGCAGCGCGGAGGTCACCTTCATCCGGTAGCGCGGCAGCCCCAGGCGGTCCAGCCGCGCGTGGAAGCGGCGTCCCAGCTCCAGCAGCATGGCGCGCGCGTCGGGCGTGACGTACGGCGTGGAGTGGTCCATGTCGCGGAGGATCCAGTGCTCCGTGCTGTCGGCCAGCTCCACCAGCCGCCCCTCCCGCGCCAGCCGCTGGATCTCCGCCTCGCCGGAGACGCGGACGCCCAGGCTGCGCGCCGTGGCGACCTGCGTGGCGTTCCTGTCCAGCCGGAGGTTGCCCACCTCGCGCGCCGTCAGCCGGGACGCGCGCTGGAACGCGGCCGCCACCCTGGCGCTGTCGGTGGAGATGCGGGTGCGGGCCTGCGCGGAGTCCGCCGCGGTCATCGGACGGGGTGGGGGAGCGGGGCGCGCCGCCTGGGCTCCCCGCGACGGCGGATCATCCGGCCGCTGGTTGTAGCCGCGATGCTCGTCCTGCGTGCAGCCCGCGACGAGCATCGACGTCGCACCCAGCATCATCCAGCTTCGGATCTCCTGCATCTGCCGCCCTTGCGCAAGTCCGGTTCAGGAAACGACTTGTGGGAGGGCGAGATGCATGCCACCAGCATCCGAGCGAGCCAGGGACAGTGGCGCTGCCCGCCTGCGCGGACAACGGTCGGCGGAAAATGCAGGGGCGGGTCCGACCATTCGGAAGCGGTCTCTCTTTCACCATCCCGTCATCGGCCGGAGGACACCATGTGGACCTGTTCAACGTGCGGCGAAGTTCACGAAGGGCAGTTCGCCTCGTGCTGGAAGTGCGAGGCCGGGGACGGCCCGTCGCCGGGGGGATTCGAGAACGCTTCCGCGGGGCAGAGTACCGCAACCATCCAGATGAACGCGCGGGAGGGCAAGGTGACGGTGGCCGACTTCGGTCCCTCGATTAAGACTCGCTACGCGGAAGCGTACACGGCGGCGCACGGCGTCAGCTCCATCGGCGAGGTCATCAAGGTGATCGGCCTCGTGATCTTGGCGATTGGGGTGCTGGGCATCATGGCGGCCATGGGCGAATCCAACCAGGATGGGTACGGCGCCGCTGTCGGCGGCACCTTCTTCGGGATGCTGGCCATGGTCGGAGCGTTCGTCAGCATCAGCGGGATCATGCTGGCCGCCCAGGCCCAGCTCAACCTGTCGGCCCTGGACTGCGCGGTACACACCTCGCCCTTCCTGAACGAGACCCAACGGGCGGACATCATGCGGCTGCGCGTGAGCCCCCGTCGTCCGCTCCATTGAAAAGGAGCGCCGCCATCGCTGGCGGCGCTCCTTGCGCATCCAACGGAGCTCTGCGAACGGGCGAGAGAAAACTCCGCTGACTCCGCTGACTCCGTGTGAGGCCAAATCTTTTCCCGCGTCAGCGGGTTTGCTGCGCCGCGATCCAGCGGTCGATCTTGGCGTCGAGCACGTCCAGCGGCAGCGCCCCGCTGTCCAGGACTTCGCGGTGGAAGGCCTTGATGTCGAAGCGCGTCCCCAGCGCCGCCTGGGCCCGCAGGCGCAGCTCCGTGATCTTCATCTGCCCGATCTTGTACGCCAGCCCCTGCCCGGGGATGGCCGCGAAGCGCTCCACCTCCGCCTGGATGGTGGTCTCGCTCTGCGACGAGTTGCGCCGTGCGTACTCCGTCGCCGACTCCAGCGTCCACCCCCTGGAGTGGATCCCCGTGTCCAGCACCAGGCGGATGGCCCGCCACAGCTCCGACGACAGGTAGCCGTAGTACTGGTACGGGTCGGTGTACAGCCCCAGCTCCCGCCCCAGCGTTTCCGCGTACAGCCCCCACCCCTCCGCGAACGCCGTGAACCCGCCGAAGCGCCGCAGCCGCGGCAGGTGGTCCAGCTCGCGCGCCACCGAAATCTGGAAGTGGTGCCCTGGCGAGCCCTCGTGGATGAGCAGCGACTCCATCCCGTAGCGCGGCCGGCTGGGCGGGTCGTAGGTGTTCAGGTGGAACACGCCGGGACGCGAGCCGTCCAGGCTGGCCGCCGTGTACGACCCGCCGCTGAAGCTGCGCTCGCGGAACGGCTCCACCGGCCGGATCTCGTAGTTCGCCCGGGGCTTGATGTCGAACAGGCGGTCGGTGGAGGCGTCGATGCGCGCCTGCGCGGCGCGGTAGTCGGCCAGCATCTCCTCGCGCGTGGAGTAGCGGAACCGCGGGTCCGCCTGCATGTGGCGCATGAACGAGGCAAGGTCGCCCTCCCACCCCACCTGCCGCATCACCGTCTCCATCTCGCCGTGGATGCGCGCCACCTCGGCCAGGCCGATCTCGTGCACCTGCTCCGGCGTCAGGGTGGTCGTCGTGTTGCTGCGCACCTGGTACTCGTACCACGCCCGCCCGTCCGGCAGGTCGCCCAGCCCCACGGTGGTGCGCGTGCGGGGCAGGTATTCGTCGCGCACGAAGTCGTGCAGGCGTCGGAAGGTGGGGACCACGCGCTCGCGGATGGCCGCCGTGTACGCCGCCGTCAGCCGCTCGCGCTCCGCCTGCGGGAATTCGGCCGGCATGCTGGTGATCGGCCCCCAGAACAGGCTCTGCGCCGGGTCGTCCACCACGTGCGCGGACAGCTGCGGCAGCACCCGCTCCATCAGCACCCGCGGCTGTACGATGCCGCGCTCCGCCCCCTCGCGCATGTTGGCGATGGCCGCGTTCACCACGTGCTCGAAGGCCGTGATGCGCGCCAGGAAGTTGTCGTAGTCCTTCACCGTGCGAAACGGGTGCAGCCCGGTGCCGGTGCCCATCTGCACGAAGCCGGCGGTGAAGTTGAAGAACTGGTTCAGCGGCAGCAGGTGCCCGGGAAAGCGCCGCCCTTCGCGGCCGTTCTCCAGGTTCCAGCGAAAGACGTCCCAGGTGATCTGGTGCTCCTCGTCCAGCGCGGCGCGGTCGATGGCCAGCAGCCGCGGCGCGTACGCGTCAGCGAGCGCCTCCTGCGCGGCGCGGGTGGCCGGGACGAAGCCGGCCGTGTACTCGTCGTTGTGGCGCGCGTCGCCGATGGAGGTGGCCAGCTGCGGGTTCAGCGGCAGCAGCGCCTCGAAGAACTCTTCCGCCAGCTGGTCCAGCTGCTGGTTGGCGTCCGCGGTGACGCTCGGCAGGTCCGGGGCGGGCGCGGGAGCCGGATCGCCCTGCCGCGGCGCGCACGCCGCCGCGGCCAGGGCAAGGGCGAGGATTCGGGGGATGTACTTCACCGGATGCCTTCCTGCTCGGGAACGAGGGGTCCGTGGCGGCCGACGGGCCGCGGATGTGCGCACCGGCAGAATACGCCGGCCGAGTTCGTCCGGCCAGTCGGGGCGCCCGCCAGGTCCCTGCGCAGGTCCGGCCTCACGCCTGAGCGGGTGAACCCGCCGCAACGAAAGCGGAAAGCCCCGCAAACTGCGCGGGGCTTCAACTGCCTGATGCCGCGATTCGTGCTCCGTACGGGTCCGGCCCGGTAACCTCCGGATGCGGACGCGCCGGCGCGTGAGGCGCCGCGCACGGCCGGGCCGCCGAGTCCGCGCAGGCGGACTTTGCGAATTTCCAGCGGCGAATTCATCATTCGCTCCCGCGGGCGGACGGCGCGATATATCAATCAGAATCGCAATCGGCATCGCTCGCTCTCGCGGGCGGACGGCGCGTTTTTTCAATCAGAATCGCAACCGCCTTCATCCGCCGAACCCCTCACGCCGCCATCGCCGGCGCACGGGGCTGCAGGTACTGGCTGGTCAGCGAGTGCTCGGCGCCCAGCAGTTCCATCGGGGTGCCCTCGAAGACCACCTGTCCGCCCTTGCTGCCGCCCTCGGGCCCCATGTCGATGATCCAGTCCGCGTTGCCGATCACGTCCAGGTTGTGCTCGATCACGATCACGCTGTTGCCGCCGTCCACCAGGCGGTTCACGATCGCCAGCAGGTGCGTGATGTCGGACATGTGCAGCCCGGTGGTGGGCTCGTCCAGCACGTAGATGCTGCCGCGCTTGTGCAGCTCGCTCGCCAGCTTGATGCGCTGCGCCTCGCCGCCGGAAAGGGTGCTCAGCGGCTGGCCCAGCGTGAGGTAGTCCAGCCCCACGTCGCTCATCGCCTGCAGCCTGCGCACGATCTCGCGCCGGGTAAAGAACTCCAGCGCCTGCGCCACCGTCAGGGCCAGCACCCCGGTGATGTTCTTCCCCTCGAAGGTGTACTGCAGCACCTCCTCCTTGAAGCGCCGCCCCTGGCAGATCTCGCACGGCGTCTTCACCCCGTCCAGGAACGCCAGGTCCGTGTAGATCACCCCGGACCCCTTGCAGTTCTCGCACGCGCCCTTGGAGTTGAAGCTGAACAGCCCCGCGTCCACCCTGTTCGCCGCCGCGAATACCTTGCGGACGTCGTCCATCACCCCCGTGTAGGTGGCGGGATTGGAGCGCGACGACGTTCCCACCGCCGACTGGTCGATGACGATCGCCTCCGGGTGCTGGCGCAGGAAGATCTCGATCAGCGAGCTCTTGCCGGACCCCGCCACCCCCGTGATCGCCGTCAGCACCCCCGCGGGGATGTCGACGCTCACGTCTCGCAGGTTGTTGGCGCGCGCGTGCCGGATCGGCAGCCACCCCTTCGGCTCGCGGGCGTGCTCCTTGACCGGCAGCGCCTGCTTCAGGTGCCGCCCCGTGAGCGTGTCCGCCCGCAGCAGCTCCGCGTAGCTCCCCTGGAAGACGATCTCGCCGCCGGCGCTCCCCGCGTGCGGCCCCACGTCCACCACGTGGTCCGCCACCTTGATGACGTCGGGGTCGTGCTCCACCACCAGGACGGTGTTCCCCTTGTCGCGCAGCTTCTGCAGCAGTTCGTTCAGCCGGTGCACGTCGCGCGGGTGCAGCCCCACGCTGGGCTCGTCGAAGATGTACATCACGTCCATCAGGCTGCTCCCCAGCTGCTTGACCATCTTGATGCGCTGCGACTCGCCGCCGGAAAGGGTGTCCGTCTCGCGGTCCAGGCTCAGGTAGTCCAGGCCGATGTCCACCACGTGCTCCAGCCGCTCGATCAGCGACTCCACCACCGGCGCGGCGACGGGATCCACGTCCGTGATCTCGCGGACCACCTCGACCAGCTCCCCGATCTCCATCGCCGCCAGCTCGGCGATGTTGCGGCCGTTGATCTTCGCGCCCAGCGCCGCCTGGCTCAGCCGCGCCCCGTGGCACAGGGGGCAGGGCCGGGGGTGGAGGTACGGCGCCACCGCCTTCTGCGTGCGCTCGCTGAGGGTCTTCAGGTCGCGGCGGACGTAGGCGCGCTCCACCTTCTCGATGATCCCCGAGTAGGTGACGTTCATCGACCCGCCGCCGAACTGCATCTTGAACTTGCGGTCCTTGCCGTATAGCAGCAGCTCCATCTCCTCCGGCGTGTAGTCCCTGAGCTTCTTGTCGTTGTCGAAGAACCCGCTGGCCCCGTACGCGCTCAGCTCCCACGCGGCGAAGAACGGCACCTGCACCGCGCCCTCGTTCAGCGACCTGTCGAGGTCGAGGAAGTCGTCCGAAACCACGCCCAGCTTGCGTCCCAGCCCGCTGCACTCCGGGCACATCCCCTGGGGATCGTTGAACGAGAAGGCGTTGCTGTAGCCTACGTACGGCTTGCCCAGCCGCGAGTAGAGCAGGCGCAGCAGGGTGTAGATGTCCGTCACCGTCCCCACCGTGGAGTGCGAGCCGCCGCCCAGCCGCTTCTGGTCGACGATGACGGCCATGTTCAGGTTCTCGATGGCGTCGGCCTCGGGGGGCGGGTAGCGGGGAAGGAAGTTGCGGATGAAGAAGCTGAAGTTCTCGTACAGCTGCCGCTGCGCCTCCGTGGCGATGGTGTCGAAGACGATGGACGACTTTCCGGAGCCCGAGACGCCGGTGAAGATGGTGATCTGCCGCTTGGGGATGCGCAGCGACACGTCCTTGAGGTTGTTCTCGCGCGCGCCGCGAATCTCGATGAACTCGCCCACGGTTTCACCTTTTTTCGGATGGATCGCGAGCCCGTGCCGGGCCGAAAAGGGCCTGGAATCTATCAGCCGAAGCGTGGCGGAGCGAGGGTCGGGGTGGGGACGGAATCCGGGGGAGCGTCCGCCGCGCACCGGCCCGTCGATCTTCCCGAACGGCACCGCGGGAAGGAGATTGCGGAAAAGCAGCGCCGGTGAATCGTCCCTTCCCACGCTTTCCGATCGACCGGGAGCCCGATGCAGACACGCAGGCTGGGCAGCTCCGACATGGACATCACGGCCGTGGGATTCGGCATGGGGGCGATCGCGTGGCTGGACGACTCCTCGTGGATACGCGCTCGCGGGGATGCCCAGGGTGCGCTCCGCCGGGCGCTGGAGCTGGGGGTCAACTGGATCGATGCCGCGCTCTGGGGACACAGCATCGAGCACTCCGCTGCACGCGTGATCGAAGGCTGGCCGGGAGAGAAGCCGTACGTGTTCACGCGGTGCGTGCGGTACAGGTCCACCAGGGAGGGCCTGGAGGTGAGCGTGCCCTTCGATGCCGTCGGCATCCGCCGCGCGTGCGAGGACAGCCTGCGCGATCTTCAGCCGCACGCCATCGACCTGTACGTGGCCGACCTGCCCCCCGGCCTCGATCCCGACTGGAGCTCGAACGCGTGGTGGACGATGGCCCAGCTGCAGCGCGAAGGGAAGGTGCGCTGGATCGGGCTGGGGGACTGCGAC
>DASTNU010000903.1:0-5048 GCA_035720605.1 Longimicrobium sp.
CGTACGCGCCCCCGGCCTGCAGCACCGCCAGCAGCCCCACCACCCTCTCCGCGCTCCGCTCCACGCACAGCGCCACGCGCACGTCCGGCCCCACGCCCAGCGCGCGCAGATGGTGCGCGAGCCGGTTCGCCCGCGCGTTCAGCTCCGCGTAGGTCAGCGCCTGGCCGGCGAACGACACCGCCGCGGCGTCCGGCGTCCGCGCAACCTGCGCCTCGAACAGCTCGTGGAGGCACAGGCCGATTGGATACGCCGCGTCCGTCGCGTTCCACTCCTCCACCACCTGCCGGCGCTCGGCCTCCGGCAGCAGGGCCAGCCGCTCCACCGCCCGGGCGTCGTCCGCCACCATCTGCTCCAGCACCCGCTCCAGGTAGCCGGCGTACCGCTCCGCCGTCGCCCGCTCGAAGAGCGACGTGGCGTACGTCAGGCTCCCGGCGATCCGTCCGCCCGCCTCCTGCAGGTCCAGCGACAGGTCGAATTTCGCGGTTTCGCGCGAGGGCGCGCCCACCCCGCCCACGATGAGCCCCGGCAGCTCCATGCCGCTCGCGGACGCGTTCTGCCAGGCGAACAGCACCTGGAACAGCGGATGGTGCGCCAGGCTGCGCGCCGGCTGCAGCAGCTCCACCACCTGCTCGAACGGCAGGTCCTGGTGCTGCTGCGCCCCCAGCGCCCGCGCCTTTACCCGCCCCAGCAGCTCCGCCACCGCCGGCGAGTCCGAGAAGTCCACCCGCACCGCCAGCGTGTTGACGAAGAAGCCGATCAGCCCCTCGATCTCGGTGCGTCCGCGATTCGCCGTCGGTGTCCCGATCACCACGTCGTCCTGACCCGACAGGCGGCTCAGCACCGTGGCCCAGCCGGCAAGCAGGGTCATGAACAGCGTGGTCCCCTGCCGGCGGCCCAGCGCCTTCAGCTCCGCCGTCAGCTCTTCGTCCAGCGTGACCCGGACCCTGGCCCCGTTGTAGTCCACCCGCGCCGGGCGCGGCCGGTCCGTCGGCAGCTCCAGAAGCTCCGGCACTCCGGCCAGCGTCTCCCGCCAGTACGCCGCCTGCGTCTCCAGGACGGCCCCGCCGATCCACCGCCGCTGCCACGCCGCGTAGTCCGCGTACTGCACCGGCAGCGGCGGCAGCGGGTCCGGCTCGCCCGCGCGGAAGGCTCCGTACAGGGCCCGCAGCTCCCGCACGAACACTCCCATCGACCAGCCGTCGGAGACGATGTGGTGCATGGTCAGCAGGAGCACGTGCTCCTCGTCGCCCACAAGGGCCAGACGGCCGCGTACCAGCGGGCCCGCCGCCAGGTCGAAGGGCGTGCGCGCTTCTTCCGCCAGCAGCCGGCCGAGCTCCGCTCCCGGCTCGGCGTGCCCGCGCAGGTCGTGCTCCAGCAGCAGGAACGCGCTCTCCTCCACCGGCGCGACCCGTTGCACCGGCGCCGCCCCGGTGTCGGCGAAGGTGGTGCGCAGCGCCTCGTGCCGCGCCACGATGCGGTCCAGCGCCCGCCGCAGCGCCCCCCGGTCCAGCGTTCCCGTCAGCCGCAGGCGTCGCGGGACGTGGTACGCGCCGCCCAGCCCGCCCATCTCCTCCAGGAACCATAGCCGCTGCTGGGCGAAGGAAAGCGGCAGGTCGCCCCCGCGCTCCACCGGCGCGATGGGCGGCAGCTCCGCGTGCGCCGCCGCCGCCAGCCCGCGCGCGAAGTCCGCCAGCACCGGCCGCGCGAACACGTCGCCCAGCGCCACCTCCACCGCCAGCGCTTCCCGCACGCGCGAGAGCAGCTGGACCGCCCGCAGGGAGTGGCCGCCCAGCTCGAAGAAGTGGTCGCTGCGGCCCACCCGCTCCACCCCCAGCAGCTCCGACCAGATCTCCGCGAGCGCCACTTCCACGTCCGTCATCGGAGCCTCGTACGCCTGCGCGGCGCCGGCCGCCATGTCCGGCGCCGGCAGCGCCCGGCGGTCCACCTTGCGGTTCGCCGTCAGCGGCAGCGCCTGCAGCCGCACGTACGCCGCCGGCACCATGTACTCCGGGAGGATGGCCGCCAGATGGGAGCGCAGCGCCCCGGCGTCCACCGGCTCCGAGCCCATCCCCACGTAGTAGGCCACCAGGCGCGGGTCGCCGGCACCATCCCTGCGCGCCAGCACCACCGCCTCGCGCACGCCGCGGTGCGTGAGCAGCCGGGCTTCGATCTCCCCCAGCTCGATGCGGAAGCCCCGCACCTTCACCTGCCGGTCCACCCGCTCCACGAACTCCAGCACCCCGTCCGCACGCCACCGCACCCGGTCGCCGGAGCGGTACAGCCGCGCCCCCGCCGGACCGAAGGGCGACGGGACGAACCGCTCCGCCGTCAGCCCCGGCCGCCCCAGGTACCCCCGCGCCACCGCCGGCCCCCCCACGCACAGCTCCCCCGCCACCCCGATCGGCACCGGGCTCATCCACCGGTCCAGCAGGTAGACCCGCCGGTCGCCCACCGGCGTCCCGATCGGCACCACCGGCGCGTCGAACGCCGGCGGGACGACGTAGCAGTTGGTGAACACCGTGCACTCGCTCGGCCCGTAGCCGTTCACCACCCGCAGCTCCGGGTACATCTCCAGCGCCCGCCGCACGTGCGGCGGCGACACCGACTCGCCCCCCGTCATCACCTGCCGCACCCCCGCCAGGAGCCCGGGCCGCGTGTCCACGATCAGGTTGAAGAACGCCGACGAGAGCCACAGCGTGTTCACCCCGTGCCGCTCCACCATCCGCGCCAGCCCCTCCAGCTCCGCGCTGCGCTCCGGGTACAGCACGCACCGGCCCCCCGTCAGCAGCGCCGGCCACAGCTCCAGCGTCAGCGCGTCCCACGAGGTCGAGGAGTGCTGCAGCACCACCGCACCCTCGTCGAAGCGCACGTAGTCCGCGCCCCGGAAGAAGCCCGGGATGGCCCGGTGCGGCACCTCCGTCCCCTTGGGCGTGCCGGTGGAGCCCGAGGTGTAGATCACGTAGGCCAGGTGCTCCGGCGTGACCTCCACCTCCGGCGCCTGCTCCGGCTCCCGCTCGCTCTCCGCCGCGGCCGCGTCCAGGCCGAGCACCGCCACGTCCGCGGGCAGGCGCTCGCGCACCCGCTCGTGGATCAGCAGCAGCGGCGCGGCGATCTCGCGGACGATGAAGGCCAGCCGCTCCTCCGGGTAGTCCGGGTCGATGGGCACGTAGGCCCCGCCCGCCTTGAGCACCGCCAGGATGGCGACGACCAGCTCGGGGCTGCGCTCCAGGCAGAGCCCCACCTTCACGTCGGGGCCCACTCCGCGCCGCCGCAGGTGGCGGGCGAGACGGTTGGCGCGGCGGTCCAGCTCCGCGTAGCTCAGCTCGCCGCCCTCCCAGGCCAGCGCGACGGCCGCGGGAGTTCGCCGCGCCTGCGCCTCGAAGAGCCGGTGCACCGTCTCCGCCGCCTCCTCCGCCTCCCCGCCGCTCCACTCCTCCACCACCCGCGCCCGCTCCGCCGCCGGCAGCACGTCCAGACGCGCGAGCGGGGTCTGGGGGGCCGTCTCCAGCGCGTCCACCAAGCCCGCCAGCGCCGTGTGCACCATCGCGCAGACCCGCTCGGGGTCCACCGACGCCTCCACCTGCGCGGTCAGCCGGAACCCCTCGCCCAGGTCGTCGATCGACAGCGTCAGCGGATAGTTCGTCCGCTCCTCGCTGTGGATCTGCCTGGCCCCCGCCTCGCGGATCTCTCCCGAGCGGGCCCGGCCTCCCGCACCGGAGTGCCGGTAGTTCAGCAGCGCGGTGAACAGTGGAGCGGGCGCCTGCACGCCGCTGCAGCGCTGCGCCAGCACCAGCGACGCGTGCTCGTGGCGCAGCAGCTCCGCCAGCAGCCGGTGCGCCCGCCGCACGCCCTCCTCCACGCCCACTCCGTCCACCCAGAACCGGACCGGCAGGGTGTTCAGGAACGGCCCCAGCACGCGGTCCGCGCCCTCGCCGCCCTGCATGCGGCCGAACAGCAGGGTGCCGAACACCACGTCCTCGCATCCGGACGCGCGCGCCAGCACCTGCGCCCACGCCACGTGGCACAGGCTGGCCGCGCTCACACCCAGCCGGCGGGCCTCCGCCCGGATGCGTCCGGCCAGGCCGCCCTCCACCGCCAGCCGCGCCTGCGCGATCCGCGACCCGTCGCCCCGGACGTCCAGCAGGCCGAACGGCGCGGTCGGCTCCCGCACGTCGCCCAGCATCTCGCCGAAGAACCGCTCGTGCTCCTCGCGGCTCACCCCCAGGCGCGCCTGCGCCACGTAGTTGCGGAACGGCAGCGGCACGGGCAGCCCGTCCACGCTTCCCGACAGGTGCGCCTCGATCTCCGCCTGCAGCACCTCCAGCGTGGTGTGGTCGTTCACCAGGTGGTGGCGCTGCAGCAGGAGCACCCAGCGGTCGCGGGCCGCATCGCGGGCGATGCAGGCCCGCAGCAGCGGCGCCCGGCGCACGTCGAGCCGGTGGTGCCGGGGATCGAACCGCGCCCAGAGCTGCGCCGCCACCTCGCCCGCGGCCGAATCCAGCTCCACCTCCTCCACCACGAGCCGGGCCTCGCGCCAGACCACCTGCACCGGCTCGCGCAGCCGCTCCCACAGCACCGCGGTGCGCAGGATGTCGTGGCGCGCGATCACCGCCTGCAGCGCGGCCAGATACGCATCCAGGTGCTCCCGGCCGCCGAAGGCGAAGAGCCCTGACGACAGGTAGGGATCGCCCACCTCCGCCATCAGGTGATGGAAGAGGACACCCTCCTGCAGCGGCGCCAGCGGGTAGACGTCCTGCACGTTCGCCGCGCCGCCCGGCACGCCGGCGGCGATGCGGTCGATCTCCGCCTGGTCCAGCTCCACCAGCGGCAGCATCTCCGGGGTGATGGCGTCGCAGGGCGTGGGGATGCCGTTCGGCGGCACCCGCACGCCCAGGGACTCTGCGCCCACCGCGGCCGCCAGCTCCGCCAGCGTGGGCGTGGTGAACAGGGCCCCGACTTCCGCGTGCAGCCCCCGCTGGCGCATCCGCTCGACGAGGCGGACGGCCAGCAGCGAGTGGCCGCCCAGCTCGAAGAAGTGGTCCCACCGC
>DASTNU010000904.1:0-6392 GCA_035720605.1 Longimicrobium sp.
GTGCCGGTGTAGGCGACGGCGTTGTGCACGTAGTTGCGCGGCAGGTGCGGGTTCTCCGGATCCCCCCCGCCAAAGGCGAACTGCAGCACGCGCATTCCCGGCAGCCGCAGCTCGTCGCGCAGCGCCTCCACCTCGGCGGTGATGATCCCCAGGTCCTCGGCGATCAGCGGCAGCGCGCCCAGCTCCCGCCGCACCGCGTCGAAGAGCGCGCGGCCCGGGCCGGGACGCCAGGCGCCGTGGATCGCCGTCCGCGCCCCCGCCGGCACCGCCCAGTAGCTCTCGAAGCCGCGAAAGTGGTCCACCCGCACCACGTCCACCATCTGCAGCGTACGCCGGAAGCGGTCGATCCACCAGCGGTAGCCGGTGCGCTCCAGCACCTCCCAGCGGTACAGCGGGTTCCCCCACAGCTGCCCGGTGGAGGAGAAGTAGTCCGGCGGCACCCCGCTCACGGCGGTCGGCCGCAGCTCCTCGTCCAGCTCGAAGAGCCCGGGGTTCGCCCACACGTCCGCGCTGTCGTAGGCGACGAAGATGGGGACGTCGCCGACGATGCGGATGCCGCGGGCGTGCGCGTGGCGGCGCACGGCGGACCACTGCAGGTCGAAGAGGTACTGCGCGTACGCGTGCCGCTCGACCTCCTCCGCCAGCTCGCGCCGGGCGAGGTCGAGCGCGGCGGGGTGGCGGCGGCGCAGCGGCTCCGGCCACTCCGCCCACGAGCGGTGGCCGTGCGCGTCGCGCAGGGCGCGGAAGAGGGCGTAGTCGTCCAGCCACGCCGCCTCTTCTTCGCGGAACGCCGCGAAGTCCGCGCTCAGCTCCTCGTCTTCCGCCAGCAGCGCGTGCGCCGCGCGGACGACGTCCTCCTTCCACCGCAGCGCGGCGGGGAAGTCCAGCCCCTCGTGGTCCAGCTCCGGCGCCTGCGCCGCGTCCTCCGGCAGCAGGCCGTGCAGGTGCAGCTCGGCGGGGCTGACGAGGAGCGGGTTGCCGGCGAAGGCGGAGAGCGCGTTGTACGGCGACCCGCCCTCGTTCACCGCCACCAGCGGCAGCAGCTGCCAGAGCGACTGCCCCGCCTCCGCCAGCCAGTCCACGAAGCGGAAGGCGTGCTCTCCCAGGTCGCCGGTGCCGGGGCCGGGGAGCGAGGTGGGGTGGAGCAGGATGCCGCTGGCCCGCGCGCCGATGACCGCGCTTTCAGGCATCGCCGCCGTCCACCGCGGCCGGTGCGGAGGTGGCGGGGCGGCGGGGCGGCGGGGTGACGGGAAGGACGTACGCCACCTCCGCGGGGTCCAGCCGCAGCGCCTGCGGCACGGGCTCGCCGTCCACCGGCGCGTAGTCGCGGCAGACGCGGTACAGGCGGTAGCCGGACCCGTCGCCGCGGAAGCCGGGGAGGGCGGCGTCGGCGGGGCGCTCCCAGATCTTGTTGATGACGATCCATCCGCGCAGCGAGCCGTCGTCCGTGGTCCGCTCCAGGGTGAGCACCGGGCCCCACTCGCCGCGGAAGGCCAGGTGCCCCTCGCCGTGCAGCAGGGGATGGGCGAGCTTGAGCCGGTTGACGCGGGTGACGAAGGGCCGCAGGTCCCAGTGGCGGCGCTCCCAGTCCGTGGGCACGGTGCTGACCACGTTCACCTGCTTCTGGAAGCCGAACTCGTACCCCACCGGCATCATCACCCCCGCGGAGAAGGCGGCGGCGAAGGCGTAGCGCTGCCGCTGCACGGCCTCGCTGCCGCGCGTCTCCGCCGCCAGCCGCGCCGTGTCGTGCGTCTCGGGAAAGGCGATGGAGGGGGCGATGCGGCCGAACGCCTCGTGCTGGGCCAGCGCCCACGGCTCGTTGAAGTTCCACCACTTGCTGGAGTTGAAGAAGTAGTCGAAGCCCGCCTCCTTGAGCCCGACCACCTGCTCCACCGGCGCCCCCAGCGTCTCCGCGAAGAAGACCACGTCCGGCTCCACCGAGCGCGCCTGCGCGATCAGGAAGCGCCAGAGCTCCGGCGGCACCTTGTACGCCGCGTCGCAGCGAAAGCCGCGGAACCCCAGGTCCACCGCCTCGTGCACCAGCTGCGCCCAGTAGCGCCAGAGCCCCTCGCGGTCGTGGTGCGTCAGGTTCTCGATCTCCGCCAGGTCCTCCCAGACGGTGACCTTGGACGGGTCGTCGGCCTCCCTGACGAACGGGCGGCGCACCTGGCCGTGCTCGTCCCAGCGGTACCAGCCGGGGTGCTCCTGGATGAGCGGCGAGTCGACGGCGGTGTGGTTCACCACCAGGTCCATCACCGGCTTCATCCCCATCTGCCGGATCTGGCGCAGGGCGTAGCGCAGCGGCTCCAGCGAGCCCGCCTCCGCGCCGGCGGGAAGGAAGAGCGGGTTGAGACGGCGGAAGTCCTTGATGGAGTACAGGCTGCCCGAGGCCCCGGGGTGCTGCCACGGGTTCAGGTACAGCCACTCGAACTCCATCTCCCGCGCCCGCCGCGCGTGCTCCGCCCAGCGCGTCGTCGGCCCGACGAGGCGGGGGAAGAGGTTGTAGAGGAGCGGAGGCTTCATACCGAATTCGTGAACACCGTTGTCGTTCTCCAGAGGGGATCGCCCACCCTGGAAGAGGCGTTGTCTTCCTGAGGGAGCGCCCACCCGTAATCATAAGTAACGAAAAATGCTTGCGCGCGACCGAAGGATCTCATCTCCGCAAACGAGGGGCAAGCTCCGCGGCCGGAATCCAGCCCCGCGGTCGAGCCGGCAAGATCCTTCGGTCGGCGCCAGGGTGCCGTGCAGGCTGAAGTTGCGCGCGGCGCCTCCCTCAGGAAGACAAACGGGTCGTGAGCTTCAGCAAGCCCTCCGGGAGAGCGCCCGCGGCGCCTCCCTCGGGAAGACGATCATCGCGCCCAGGCTCAGCACGGCGCTCTTTCCCGGATGGGCCTCACGGGCGGCCTCCCAGGATGCCGCGGATCCCCTCCACCGGCACCCACAGCCAGTCCGGACGGTTGTTCAGCTCGTACCCCAGCTCGTACACGGCCTTCTCCAGCTCGAAGACGGCCAGCGCGCGCGCCAGCACGTCGGGATCGCCGGGGATGACGGGCGAGCCCTGCGCGGCGCGGACGTAGGCGTTCAGGAACAGGGTGCGCGCCTCGCGCTCCCACGCCTCCGCCCAGCGCTCCAGCGACATGCGCACTCGCAGGTCGTCGGTCTTGAACTCGTGCATCGCCACGCGCACGGCGTAGTTGAAGGAGCGCAGCATCCCCGCCACGTCGCGCAGCACGCTCTTCCTGCCGCGGCGCTCCTGCAGCGGCCTTGCCGGCTCGCCCTCGAAGTCCAGCGGGTACCACTCGCTCCCGCCCGGCGCGGGCGTGTCGGCGCGCAGCACCTGGCCCAGGTGGTAGTCGCCGTGGATGCGCACCTTGACGGTATCGCCGCTGAGCGCGCGCAGGTCTTCGCCGCGGTGGCGCAGGTCCGGGGCGGCACGGACGATCTCGCGCAGCGGCTCCTGCACGCTCGCCGAGAACGCGCCGGGGATGGCCTCCAGCTGCCGCCCCAGGTCGTGCAGGACGGTATCCACCTGCCGCCGGAACGACTCCACCGCGCGCTGCACGTCGTCGTCCGTCACCGGCTCCGGGGCGAAGGCGGGATCGTCGTCCACCGAGGCCAGCGCCAGGTGCATCCGCGCCGTCGTCTCCCCCAGCCGCTCCACCGCGGGAAAGAAGTCGCCCGCCATCCGCCGCACCGCCTCCTGGCCCGTGACGGTGTCGGGGTCCGCCGCGCTGCGCGAGGCGGCGGAGAGGTAGCGGTCCAGCGCCTTGAGCGCCACGCTCCACGCGTCGCCGCCGTTGGGGACGAACTCGAAGAGGCCGGCCACCGCGTGCGATTCGCCGCCCTCCGGCGTGTAGTCCATCCACCCCGCCAGCGCGGGGACCTGGCGGAAGCCGGCCTTCTCCACCAGGAAGCGCGAGACCTCCAGGTCCGGGTTGATCCCCGGCTCCAGCTTGCGGAAGATCTTCATCACCAGCTGCTCGCCGAACACGATGGAGGTGTTCGACTGCTCCGCGCCGATCATCCGCACCGGCCCGTGCGGCACCTCCGCCAGCTCCACGGCGCCCGTCGCGTGTCCCTGGAAGGCGCCGTGGCGGCCGTCGATCCGGCGTTCAGCGAGGACGGTATCCAGCAGCGTCCCCGCGATGCGCCGCTCGCCCACGGCCTCGTAGACGCGCGCCTCGCCCAGCAGGGTGGCGTGCGTGACGATGGGCTCGGGCCCGCTTCCCGGCGCGGCGATGGGGTGGAAGGTGGCGGGAAGGAGGTACAGGTCGCGCCCGCCCTCCACGAAGCGCACTTCCAGCAGCGCCAGGATGATGTTGGGCGCGCGCTCCGCGTGCAGCACGCCGTGGTCGTGCAGGCAGATCTCGTTCACCTCGCGCGCCTTGTCGCGGAACCAGCGCTGGCGCAGCAGCCACTCGCGCGGCAGGGCGCTGAACACCTCCGCCACGGCGGCCGGGTCGGCCGCCAGCGCCGCCTCCTGCGCGGCCCACTCCTCCGGCATCTGCCAGAAATCCTCTTCGCCCGGCGCGCGCACCTGCCGCAGCGCGAACCAGAAGAAGCCGTACGGGCTGAGGGTGATGGTGTACGGCGTGCCCGCCTCGATCAGCGGAAACGCTGTCTCGCCCAGCAGCTCCACGGGGGTGAATCCCGCGAAGTCCGGGAGATCCAGCCGCACCGCCTGCGCCTTCTCGGACAGGTTGTTGACGACGAGGATGACGTCGCCCTCGTACTCGCGCAGGTACGCCAGCACGTGCGGGTTCTCCGGCTGCAGAAAGCGGATGCTGCCGCGGCCGAACGCCCGGTGCTGCTTGCGGATGCGGATGAGCCGCTTGGTCCAGTTCAGCAGCGAGTTGGGCGAGTGCTCCTGCGCCTCGACGTTCACCGCCTGAAAGCCGTAGACGGCGTCGCTGATCGCCGGCAGGTACAGCCGCTCCGGCTGCGCGCGGCTGAAGCCGGCGTTGCGGTCCGGCGACCACTGCATGGGCGTGCGCACGCCGTCGCGGTCGCCCAGCCACACGTTGTCGCCCATCCCGATCTCGTCGCCGTAGTAGACGATGGGCGAGCCGGGCATGGTGAAGAGGATGCTGTTCAGCAGCTCGATCTTGCGCCGGTCGTTGTCCATCAGCGGCGCCAGCCGGCGGCGGATGCCCAGGTTGATGCGCATCCGCGGGTCCGCCGCGTACTCGCGGTACATGTAGTCGCGCTCCTCGTCGGTCACCATCTCCAGGGTGAGCTCGTCGTGGTTGCGCAGGAACATGCACCACTGGCAGTCGTCCGGGATCGGCGGGGTGCGCTCGATGATCTCCACGATCGGCCTGCGGATCCCCTGCCGCACGGCCATGAAGATCCGCGGCATCAGGGGAAAGTGGAACGCCATGTGGAACTCTTCGCCGTTGGGCCCGAAGTACGGCCGCACGTCCTCGGGCCACTGGTTGGCCTCGGCCAGCAGGATGCGGCCCGGGTACTTCGACTCCAGCCGGACGCGGAACTCCTTGAGGATGTCGTGCGTCTCCGGCAGGTTCTCGCAGATGGTGCCTTCGCGCTCGATCAGGTAGGGCACCGCGTCGGCGCGGAACCCGTCCAGGCCGCGCTCCAGCCAGTACTCCATCACCTGGAACATCGTCTCCTTGACGACGGGGTTGTCCCAGTTGAGGTCCGGCTGGTGGCTGAAGAAGCGGTGCCAGTAGTACTGCTGGGCGACGGGGTCCCAGGTCCAGTTGCTGGGCTCGGTGTCGGTGAAGATGATGCGCGCCTCGCGGTACAGCGTCTCGTCGTCGCTCCACACGTAGAAGTCGCGCTCGGGGCTCCCTTTCGGGGCCCGGCGGGCGCGCTGGAACCAGGGGTGGTCGCTGCTGGTGTGGTTCAGCACCAGGTCGGCGATGACGCGCAGGCCGCGCTTGTGGGCCTCGTCCAGGAAGCGCTGCACCTGGTCGAGCGTGCCGTAGTTGGGGTGCACGCCGTAGTAGTCGGCGATGTCGTAGCCGTCGTCGCGCAGCGGGCTGGGGTAGAACGGCAGCAGCCAGATGACGTCGACGCCCAGGTCGCGCACGTAGTCGAGTCTCTGGATCAACCCCCCGAAGTCGCCGACCCCGTCCTGCGAGGAGTCCTGGAAGGCCTTGACGTGCAGCTCGTAGAAGACGGCATCCTTGTACCACAGCGTGTCGGCGCTCAACGCGGGGCTCCCGTGTGTCTGGCTCTGTGTGTGACCTGCGCGCGCGTGACGATGCAACGGGCGGGCCCCGTCAGCAAGACGGGACCCGCCCGGAGCGTGCGGAGCGGGCTGCGGGAAGTGCGCCGGGGGGTGGGGGTAGGAAACCTCGAATCGATTCGTCCGGGTGATCACTTGCGCTTCGGGCACCATCGCTTGAGCTTCGGTGTCACGGAGCCTC
>DASTNU010000905.1:0-2169 GCA_035720605.1 Longimicrobium sp.
TCCCTAAGCACGATTGGAGGGGCGACATCGGGACTCGCCCCCGGAGCGATGTCGATGTACAAGTCCCGCCACTCAGGATTCTGCGATTCGACCAGCGCGAGCTTTCTGTCGCGCACCCAACCCTTGATCTCCTTCTCGCGCGCAATCGCGGCGGATACGTCGTGCATCTGTTCGTAGTACACGAGGCGATCGACGTTGTATCGCCACGTGAAGCCGGGGAGAACTCCCTGCTTGTGCTCCCCCACGCGACGCACCAGGTCATTCGTCACCCCGACGTACAATACGCGCTTCCTGCTGGCCAGAATGTAGACGTAGTAGTTGTGGTGCATCCTTACCGATGCGGGGTTCGGAGCGAGGGCGAGCATCCTGCCGCCCGGCAACCAGATTCTTCGGTCGGCGCCCAGGGTTCCACGCACGGGATGGATTTCTGTTGGGCGCCTCCCTCAGAATGACAGTGAGGAAGGGCGTAAAGGCAGGCGCGCGGGGAAAAGCTCCCGCGCGCCCGCTCGATCAGTCGAAGTCGAAGATGTCGCCCAGGAAGCCGCGCTTCTTCTTGTGGCCGTAGCCGCCGCGGTAGTCGTCGTCGTACTTCCTGGGGCGCTCGCCGTGGCCGCCGTAGCCGGGCTGCTGCGCGTATCCGGACGGCTGCGGCCCCGGCGGCGGGGCGGCGGCGGGAGAGGCGGAGCGCTCGATGATCTTGTCCAGCTCCCCACGATCCAGCCACACGCCGCGGCACTGCGGGCAGTAGTCGATCTCGATCCCCTGCCGCTCCGACATCACCAGGTCGGGCTGCAGGCACACGGGACACTTCATCGTCATCCTCACGTCCAGGGTTCACGGCACACCTGCCGCGTATTCTCGCACGCATGCGGCGTCCCCGTCCAGCCCCGTCATCGCCGTACACACCTGTTCCCGATCCGCCCCGCATCCGGGTCATCGGCGCCCCGGCGAGCCGCGGCATAGCACCGATCCGGCCCTCTCGTCAAGGGCAGAAGGCAACTTCAATCATATCACAAACATACGAATTCACGACAGAAACGGTTGACGTTTCGCGTTGTGGATGTGTTAGATTAAGCGCAGCAGGCCGGGAGATTCCCGGTCTGCTTCCGTTTTCCACAACGCATCTGCAGAGATCAGAAACGTGAAATTCCGGACCGTTCTCGCCGCAGCGCTTCCCCTGCTCGCCGCCTGCCAGGGCGACGCGCTGACCGCTCCCGCCGCCCCCGTGTTCGACGCGGCCGGCGCTCCGTTCTCCTACGACGTGCCCGTCCGCGACGGCTACCTGGCCGGCGCCGACGGCGTGCAGCTGTACTACAAGGTCCTGGGCACCGGGCGGGACACCGTGGTGGTGCTGCACGGCGGCCCGGGGATGTCGATGGGCTACCTGGACCGCGACCTGGCGCCGCTGGCGCACGGGCGCACCGTCATCTTCTACGACCAGCGCGGCGGCGGTAAGTCGCAGCTCGTCGCCGATCCCGCGCAGCTGGCCCTGGACCGTCACCTGGCGGACCTGGAGGCCGTGCGCCAGCACTTCGGGCTGGAGAAGATGACGCTGGTCGGGCACTCGTGGGGCGCCCTGCTGGCCGGCTTCTACGCCCGCGAGCACGCCGACCGGCTGGAGCGGCTGGTGCTGCTGAACCCCGCGCCGCCCAGCGCCCCGCTGTGGGGCGAGTTCGAAGCCACCGTGGCCGCCCGGGCCGACGCCGCCACCAACGCGCGCATCGGCGAGATCGTGGGGCTGTGGTTCGCCGGGCAGGTGAACCAGGCGCTGTGCGAGGAGTTCATCACGCTGCGCTTTTCCACCTACTTCGCGGACGCGGCCAACATGGCCAACCTGCGCGGCGGCTGGTGCGACGTGACGGACCAGGTGGCGGCCGGCCTGCTGCCGACGCACCTGACCATCCTGGGATCGCTGGGCTTCTGGGACCTGAGCGCGCAGCTGGCGCACGTGAGCGTGCCCACGCTGGTGGTGCACGGGACGGCGGACGCGGTGCCCTTCGCCGGCTCGCAGGCGTTCGCGGCGGCCATCCCGGGCGCGCAGCTGTGGGTGATGGAGAACGTGGGCCACTTCCCCTGGATGGAGGCGCCCGTCCCCTTCTTCACCGGCCTGAACACCTTCCTGCGCCGCGAGAACTGATCTCCCGCCGCCGCTGAAGCAAGGCCTCGCGC
>DASTNU010000906.1:0-10104 GCA_035720605.1 Longimicrobium sp.
CGCCCGCCGTCGCGAGGAACGAGCGAAAGGCCGGGCGGGGGAGAGGGCCTCCCGCGCAGCGTGCCGTGGGGTAGAGCTCGCCCTGCCTCGAACCCGGCCCTCCCGGCACAGCGACCCCTCTCGGCACATCCACCCCCGCGGCACATCCACCCTCCGGCACCTCCACCCTCCGCTTTACCGAACCCGCTGCCGCCATTAGTTTTCCGCCCGTTCCACCCTTCCATCCCGCACCGCCGATCCTCGAACCATGATGCGCATTTCCTTCCCGCGCCTCGTCGCGTTTCTCGCCGTGCTGGCGCTCGCCGCGCCGCGGGCGGACGCGCAGCAGCCCGCCGAGCGGTGCAGCGTGATCCCCGACACGGTGCCGGGCCCCACCGAGCGGCAGATCCGCGAGCGCACCGAGCTGCGCGACCAGATCCAGGGCGTGCTGCGCGCGCACGGCCGGGAGATCGGCGGCCTGCTGATGGTGGACGTGGACAGCACCCGCCGCGGCAAGGTGCTCTTCATGGACGTGGACCTTCCCGACTCCACCCGCGAGGCGGCGACCCAGCTGGTGGCCACCTACCTGGAGACGCTGCAGGCGGGCCGCGCGTACCAGGCGCTCATCCGCATCGACGGCGACTACCCGGCGATGACGCCCGGCCGCCGCCACTGCCGCCCGGAGCTGGCCAACCCCGACTCGCTGTACGGCATGGTGGCCGCCGTGCTGGCGCGGCATCCCGAGGCCGGCCGGCACGAGAACCAGCCGCTGGTGAAGCGCGCGACGGTGCGGATGGTGGTGACGCGCCAGGGCGACGTGGCGTACGTGGAGGTGGACCGGCCCACCGGCGACCCCTTCCTCGACCTGAACCTGGAGGCCATCGCCCACCGCCTGCGCTTTCGCCCCGCCACGCTGGACGGCACCCCTTTCGACGTGCGCTTCCGCTTCAACCTCACCTTCAACGTCCGCTGATCCGCCCGATCCCATTTGACGGGCGGCGCCGGGGCGGGTAGACTCCGGCCCGTCCTCACGGCCTTCCCTGGATGATCGGGTAGATGGATTCGCTGCAGGTTCTTGCGCCGGCGGCGGCGCTGGTGGCGGGCTTTGCGCACGCGCTGGAGCCGGACCACATGGCCGCCGTCACCACCTTCGTCTCCCGCCGCCCGCGCCCCCTGCAGGCGGCGGCGTTCGGCGTGCGCTGGGGGGCGGGGCACTCCGGCGCCATCCTGGTGGCGGGGTGCGCGCTGCTGGCGCTGCGGGTGCGGCTGCCGGAGGGGGTGGCGCGCGGGCTGGAGTTCGGCGTGGGGGCGATGCTGCTGGGACTGGGGATGTGGCTGCTGTGGGGCGTGCTGCACGAGCGTGCGCACCGCCTGGCCGGCGGCGCGGCGGATGCGCAGGCGGGCCACCATCACCACGGCGGCCGCGGGTCGCTGTGGGTGGGGATGGCGCACGGGCTGGCCGGCACCGCGCCGCTGGTGGCCGTCCTCTCCGCGTCGGTCGCCGCCTCCCCGCTGCGGGCGGCCGGCTACCTGCTGTGCTTCGGCGTGGGCACGACGCTCGCGATGGCGCTGTACGCGCTGGCGGCGGGGCTGGTCTTTCAGCGCGCCGCGCACCGCGCGCCCGGGCTGGCCGGTACCCTGCGCGGCTTGACGGCGCTGGGCAGCGCGGCCATCGGCGTGCTGTGGATGGTGAACGCCGCCGGCGCCGCCTGACGCATCCGCATCCAGCCATCCTCATCATTCACCACAAGCGAAACGATGTCCGACACGACGACGCCGGCCGAAGGCACCACGCCCCCCGTCACGATCAAGGTGAAGCACAGCGGGCCGTACCTCGTCGACGGCCCGTTCCGCCTGATCGACGCGGACGGGAACGAATACCTGCTCGAAGCGGGGAAGAAGTACAACCTCTGCCGCTGCGGCGGATCGACGACCAAGCCGTTCTGCGACGGCACCCACAGCAGGACCGGCTTTCAGGCCGCCGAGCGGGCCGTCCTCGAGGCCGAGGGCGAGCAGGCGTAGGAACGGATCGGTCTCACGCGGAGGGAGCCGGGGAAAGCGGCGTCGAGACCGCGTTCTCCACTTCCTCTGCCGCCTCTGCGTCAGACCCGTTCGGTTCCTGGACCCGTTTCCAGCGCCGGCTCGTCCCTTTCCCCGCGGCTTGCAGCCCGCGGGGCTCCCTCCCTACGTTCCGCGGACCTGCGGCGGATGCCGCAACGCAGTCCACCTCCACCGGAAGAGGATCCCATGCGCAAGCTCCGGCTCGACCTCGACGACCTCGCCGTCAGCAGCTTCGTTCCGCGTGCCGAGAACGCGCCGCGCGGCGGCACCGTGCAGGCGCACGAGGTGACCGCGGTGCTCGCCCCCACGCGGGGCAACACCTGCCAGACCTGCTACACCAACTGCCTGCCCTACTGCTGAGGGGGAGGGACGGGCGGGGGCTTATCAATAATCATTCTTGACAAGCCTCCGCCGTGGTCGTAGCATGCTCGCCATGTGCCGCGCCCGCCTTTTCCGCCAGCCGTGTACCCCGCGCCGGCTCCCCACGGGGAGCGGGGCGGGACGCGTGGCGTAGGGCGCACCTCGCCGGGTGCATTCCCGGCACGCACTCCGCCGCCCGGTCCGCTGCCCCAGCGTTCCGGGCGTCGCTGTTCACGACGGCACCGGCCCGCCGCGCGGCGGCCGATCTTCATCAACCGGAGGGACCGAGGATGTCGACACAGACCCTGTCCATCGAGCAGCGCGGGTACGCCCACCCGGACGCGCTGGTGAGCACGCAGTGGGTGGCGGACCACCTGCAGGACCCCTCCGTCCGCGTCATCGAGAGCGACGAGGACGTGCTGCTCTACGACGTGGGCCACGTTCCCGGCTCCGTGAAGATCGACTGGCATACGGACCTGCAGGACCCGCTGATGCGCGACTACCTGGACGCCGAGTCGTTCGCCCGGCTGATGCGCGAGAAGGGAATCTCGCCCGATACGACCGTGGTGTTCTACGGCGACAAGAACAACTGGTGGGCCACGTACGCGCTGTGGGTGTTCCGCCTCTTTGGCCACGACCGGGTGAAGGTGATGGACGGCGGCCGCAAGAAGTGGGAGGACGAGGGACGGCCGATGTCCACCGAGCTCTCCACCTATCCCCCCGCCGGGTACCCGGCGCCGAAGCGCGACGACGCGAAGATCCGCGCCTTCCGCGAGGAGGTGCTGGAGCACGTGAAGAAGAAGGGGCAGCTGATCGACGTCCGCTCGCCGGAGGAATACCGGGGCGAGAAGCTGCACATGCCCGACTACCCGCAGGAGGGCGCCATGCGCGGCGGCCACATCCCCGGCGCGGCGAACGTGCCGTGGGCGCGCGCCGTGAACCCCGACACCGGCGAGTTCAAGAGCGCGGACGAGCTGCGCGAGCTGTACGAGCAGGGCGCCGGCCTGACGTCGGGCAAGGAGACGATCGCGTACTGCCGCATCGGCGAGCGGTCGTCGCACACCTGGTTCGCGCTGTCGTACCTGCTGGGCTACCCCAGCGTGCGCAACTACGACGGCTCGTGGACGGAGTGGGGCAACGCCGTGCGCCTGCCGATCGAGAAGCCGTGACGAAGTGCGTGAGTGCGTGAGTGCGTGAGTGCGTGAGTGGCCGCCCCGCGAGATTCTTCTCGCGGGGCGGCTTTCGTTGCGGCGCCGCCAAACAGCGTCGCGTTTCACGCGACCCCTCACCCCCGGCCCCCTCTCCCGCAAACTGCGCGGGGGAGGGGAGAACCTGGGCCCCACATCCCTAACTGTCATTCCGAGGAATCCACCGTCCGCACTTGGTGGCCTGTCGTAGCACGAAGACCCCGCCCGCGCCGTCTCCGCGAAGGCAGCGTGGAGTCAAAGCCGGCGATTTCAATTCAATCGTTTTGATAGCTGCGGCAAACAGGGCGGCTGCGTCGTGGGACACGTCCGCCCCAATCGGGTCATCGCGGCGTCGCGCCGCGGGATACGACCGAGGCTGCTTCCCACCTCCAAGTATCTGCCACACAAGTGCTTGATGCGCACCGCGTGAACACGTCGTGAGGCGGTCCCCGCATTGCTGTGCGGAAGGGCACTCGCGGCGGGGATCAGGTCCCGCCGGACACCCACATTCGGACGGGAGGTGCAGCATGAAGACGCGGTACAACCTGGGGGTGGCCGTGCTGCTGTGCGCGGCCACGTCGGCGTGCAGTGACGAGGTCGCGAACCTCGCGACGCCCGCTGGACCGTCGCTGGCGGTGCTCCCGCCGGCGTGTGTGGAGTTCGGCCCGCCGCCGCCGGCGGGAACGGTCTGGGGCTCGCCGGTGGGGCACGTGCCGGGACAGACGGTGCACGTGGAGAACTCCATTCGCGTGCAGGTCCACGTGTTCCAGCCGTTCGCCGCCTTCAACTTCGCGCAGGTGCAGTTCCCCCCGGTGGTGTTCGCCAACGGGCAGGCGGCCAACACCAACAACATCAACCTGCGGTTCCTGTTCAACAACCTGGGCTGGACCGCCAACAAGGTGTACTTCAGCTTCCTGGACCAGGGCGGTTTCGAGAACCTGGGCGTGAACCTCTCGCCCTACTACATCGGCAACATCGCGGCGGCGCCGGCCGTGGTGGGCGGGCGCAACGTGGCCGTGGCGTCGTGGGCGGTGCCGGGCGGGATCGCGGGGAACGTGCGCATCTGGGGCGGGCCGATCAAGGACATCACCGTGGGCGGGCAGGAGTTCTGGATCGACAAGGTGTGCGCCGAGCCGTAGACGTTCGCCAGTCGACATGCAGGGAATGATCGAGCCCCGCCCCCGCCGCGCACCGGCGGGGGCGGGGCTTCCTGGTGTCGTCATCGGCGGCGGAAAGCGGACGCAGGGTGTCCGAGATTCGGGGCGGTGCGCGTCGGCAACGCTCCGTGGGGCGGAGAGCCAACCGCCTGCGCCGCATCAAATTGACGGAGACGATGCCCGGTGGCAGCGGGTGTGCAGGGGAGCCTGCGCCCCGTCATCATCCCCCGATGCTGCGAGCACCCATGCGATTCTCCCTCGTCTGCCTCGGCATTGCGATGGCGTTCGCCTCCTGCGGCCCGGCGCGCGGCGCCCGCGACCTGGGCCGGGATCCCTCGCTGGCGGTCCGCAGCCCGCGGGAGGTGCGCATCTACCTGAACAGCGAGCCCCGCTGCGGATACCGTGAGGCAGGCACCGTGATGGGCCGCAGCTACGGCGAGCTGAGGACCGCCGCCTTCCGCCTTGGCGCCAACGCCGTCATCGTGGAACGCGAGCGGTATCACCGCGTGGGGGTGGAAGGCGCCGCGGTGCGGTTCACCTTTCCTCGATGCCGGTACTGATCGTCCCGGCACCTTCGTCCACAGGATCGGCCATGAGAAACACGAGACGTGCGATCGCCTGCCTTGCCGCCCTGGCGCTCGCCGCGTGCGGGCACGCCCGCGGCACCCACGAGACGAACGCGGTTCCCTCGCTGGAGGTCCGCAGCCCGCGGGAGGTACGCCTGTTCATCGGCGAGATGCCGCGCTGCGGCTTTCGCGAGGTGGGCCGGGTGGCAAACGGCCCCTACCGCCAGATGCGCGAGGAAGCCTTCCGACTGCGCGCCAACGCCCTCATCATCCAGAGGTACGCCTCCGACCAGGCCATCGCGGTGCAGTTCACCTCCCCGGCGTGCCAGAGCTGAGCGCGGTTCCACCCTCGACCGGAACGCCCACATGCGACCTGTGATCGTCTGCCTTGCCGCCCTGGCCGTGGCCGCCTGCACTCCCGCCGTTTCGCGTACGCACCAGGGCGAGAGCACCGCTCCCACGCTGGATGTGCGCAGCCCGCGCCACGTGCGGCTGTACGTGGAGGGCGCGCCCCGCTGCCCCTTTCGCGAGGTGGCCACCGTGGTGGGGCGCAGCTACCGCGAGCTGCAGGAGCACGCGTACCGGCTGCGCGCGAACGCCGTGATCCTGGAGACCGGCGGCAGATACGGCAACGCGAACATCCCGGCGTCCGCCGTCCAGTTCACCCGCGCCGACTGCCAGGAGTAGCCCGTCGTCGAAGCTGGATGTCTCACACGGGGGCAGCGGAGGAAGCAGCGTCGAGACGACGTTTCTGCTTCCTCCGCTGCCTCTGCGTGAGATCATTCTTTCCTCCGTCGGGCCCGTGCGATGCGGGCTGGTCCGCGGATTGCGCGTTCGCCGCGGCTTGAACGCGAGCGGAGCGAACCGATGACGGAACAGACCGGGTGGGACATGATGGAGCGCGAGCTGCGGGCGGAACACGTACTGAACGCATACCGGGAGCGGCGCCGCATTCGCCGCGCGGAAGACACCTGGTTCGGCGGCGGCGAGGGGCTGCTGGCGGTCGCCGAGCACGGCCTGAACGCCGACGAGCTCAGCCGCCGCCGGCTGGACGTGATCCGCGAGGCGGTGGACGTGGGGATGGGCGACGAGCTGGCGGAGATGCTGTACGACGTGGCGCGCGAAGAGGGGCTGGACCCCGTGCTCGCCTTTGAGCTCGTGCGCTGCGGGATGGGGGTGATGCCCCCCCGCGAGGGGGTGGAGAACGCGCCGGACTTCGCCACGACGGACAAGTACCGCCCGGAGTGGCTGGAGCCGCCGCTGGACCCCGACAGTGTGTTGCGCGAGCGCACGCTCCGCCACAGCTTCCGGCGGCTGCGGGCGCTGCTGGAGCAGCACACGGGCGACGCGGCCGCGGCGTTCCGCGCCTTTGCCCGCGAACCCGACGTGGGGCCGGTGGGCTACTGACGCCCATCAGGCCCCGTCCCCATTCCCGGTTCCCCATCATGAGCGACGACGCCGGCACCCCGGCACCCAACGCCTTTGCCGAGCTGGGGCTCGCGCCCGAGATGGTGCGCGCGCTGGACACGCTGGGCTACGAAGAGCCCACCCCCATCCAGCAGCGCGCCATCCCCGTGCTCCTTGCCGGGCGCGACGTCATCGGCCGCGCGGCCACGGGCACGGGCAAGACCGCCGCCTTCGCGCTCCCGCTGGTGCAGCGCATCGACACCTCCCGGCACCACGTGCAGGCGCTGGTGATGGCGCCCACCCGCGAGCTGGCGGTGCAGGTGGCCGAGGCCACGCACCGCTACGGCGGCAAGGCCGGCATCCGCGTCCTGGCGGTCTACGGGGGCCAGGACATCACCCGCCAGCTGCGCGAGCTGCGGCGCGGGGTGCACGTGATCGTCGGCACGCCGGGGCGGCTGCTGGACCACATCCGCCGCGGCTCGCTGGACCTCTCCTCCACCGGCTACGTGGTGCTGGACGAGGCGGACGAGATGCTGGACATGGGCTTCATCGAGGACATCGAAGCCATCCTGGAAGCCCTTCCCGAAGAGCGGCAGACCGCGCTCTTCAGCGCCACCTTTCCGCCCCGCATCCAGGAGCTGGCGCGCCGCGCGCTCAAGGAGCCGGAGCGCATCGTCATCACCCCGGAAAGGCTGGAGACGCCGCTGGTCCGGCAGGTGGCGTACCTGGTCAACCGCGCGCACAAGCTGGAGGCGCTGGCCCGCATCCTGGACGTGGAGGCGCCCACCAGCGCCATCCTCTTCTGCCGCACGCGCACGGAGGTGGACGAGCTGACGGAGGCGCTGGGCGTCCGCGGATACCATCCCGAGGCGCTGCACGGCGGGCTGGCGCAGGCGCAGCGCGACCGGGTGATGACGCGGTTCCGGCAGGGATCGGCGGACCTGCTGATCGCGACCGACGTGGCCGCGCGCGGGCTGGACGTGGAGCACGTGAGCCACGTGATCAACTACGACATCCCGCAGACGCCGGAGGCGTACGTCCACCGCATCGGCCGCACGGGGCGCGCGGGGCGCGAGGGGACGGCGGTGACGCTGGTGGTGCCGCGCGAGAAGTTCCTGCTGCGCGCCATCGAGCGGACGACGGGGCAGCCGATCGAGCACGCCCGCGTCCCCCGCCCCGCGGAGGTGCGGGCGCGCCGGCGCGAGCGGCTGCGCGACGCCATCCGCGGCGTTCTGACCGCGGGAGACGAGCTGGAGCCGTTCCGCGAGGTGGTGCGGTCGCTGGCGGAGGAGTTCGATCCGCTGGAGGTGGCGGCGGCGGCGGCGCGGGTCGCGGCGGAGTCGCGCGGGACGGAGGAGATGCAGGACGAGACGGAGATCCCCGACATCGACCCGCGCGACCGCGATTCCGGGCCCCCGCGTGACTCTCGCCGGGGCGAGGCCGGGCGGCAGGGGGCGCGGGGCGGTGCCCGGCCTCGCGGCGCGGCGGCGGGGAAGGCGACGCTCTACATCGGCATCGGGCGGCGGCGGGGGGTGCGGCCGGCGGACATCGTGGGCGCCATCGCGGGCGAGGCCAACGTGCCGGGCGACCGCATCGGCGCCATCGAGATCGCGGACCAGTTCACGCTGGTGGACGTGGACGAGGCCGACGCGGACCGCATCGTCCAGGTGCTCAGCGGCGCCTCCATCCGCGGCCGGCAGGTGCCCGTGCGCCGCTCGCGCGAGGACCGCGGCGAGGGCGGTAGCGGGTACACGGGACGCGGCTACGACCGCGGCGAGGAGCGCCCGTACCGCGGGGGCACGCGCGGTGGCGGAGCCCGGGGCGGCGGCCGTCCGACCCGCGGCAAGCCCTACCGCCGCGACGACGACTGACGAAAAACTGCATGGGGGTACAGAGGAACAGAGTTAGACAGAGGAAAGGGCACACACACACCTCCTCTGTCTTACTCAGTTTCTCTGTACCCTTCGCTTTTTGCGGACTGGACCGTGACGGGCTCCAGGAACGGAGGCGGATGGCCGGCGGGGATGATGCCGGCCGCGGCGGCGCGGTGGAACAGCGCGCGGATCGCCCGTTCCCCCTCGTCCCCGACATCGGCCGAGAAGCGGTTCACGTACAGGTCGATATGCTGGCGCGCGACGTCGTCCTCCATCTCCTGCGCGTGGGCGCGGACGTACTCGCGCGACGCATCCGGGTGCGCGAAGGCGTGCTCCACGGAGCGGCGGATGGCGTCGTCCACGCGGCGGATGGTCTCCTCGCCCAGGGCGCGGCGGGCCATGATACCGCCCAGCGGAATCGGCAGCCCCGTCGCCTCTTCCCACCACTCGCCCAGGTCCGCCACGCGCGCCAGCCCGTGCCGCGGGTAGGTGAAGCGCGATTCGTGGATGATGAGCCCCGCGTCCACCTCGCCGTGCGCCACGGCCGGCATGATCTCGCTGTAGACCATCTCGATCCCCGGCTCCGCCTCCGGCGCGTACAGGCGCAGCAGCAGGTTGGCCGTGGTGCTGCGTCCCGGGATGGCGATGCGCCTTCCGGCGAGGTCGTCGCGCGAGAGCGGCTGCCGCGCCACGATCAGCGGCCCGCACCCGCGCCCCAGCGCGCCGCCGCTGCGCAGCAGCACGTAGTCGGCGAGCAGCGAGGGCGCGGCGCCGTAGGAGATCTTGGTGACGTCCAGCGCTTGCCGCGCCGCCAGCCGGTTGAGCGTCTCCACGTCCTCCAGCCGCTCGCCGAACCGCACCCCCTCCGCCGCGACGATGCCGTGCACCAGCGCGTGGAAGATGAACGTGTCGTTCGGGCACGGCGAATAGCCGAGCGTCAGTTCCTGTCGATGATCCATGTGATTCGAACTCGTGCGATCACTTTCTTCGGCTGACACCGAGCTGCGTCCGCGGGGGGCCCTCCCCCCGGCCCCCTCCCCGCTCGTTCCTCGCGGAGAGGGGGAGAACTTCGAATGCGCTCAGGCAGGTTCGTTGCGCGTCACCCTTCCCCCACGCAGTTTGTGGGGTAAGGGCGGGGGATGGGGGGCGCCTGCCCCTGCACCAGACCATCCACTCCACGATGAATCCATCCCCGCGCAACCCCTCCCCCGAAGTTGGGGGAGGGGTCGCCCGCCGTCGCGAGGAACGAGCGAAAGGCCGGGCGGGGGAGAGGGCCTCCCGCGCAGCGGGCCGTGGGGTAAAACCGTCCCCCACCCGGCAACTCGCTGATCACCACGAACCCGCCCCGCCCGCCCTACGCCCACTCCCTGCCCCACGCGCCGACGATCGCCCGCACCGCCGCCTGCGCGGTCTCGGCGGCCTCGCGAATGCGCCAGCGGCTCATGTCGCGGTCCTCCACCAGGTTGCTGACGGCGCGCACCTCCAGCAGCGGCACCCCGTAGATCGCGGCCAC
>DASTNU010000907.1:0-3502 GCA_035720605.1 Longimicrobium sp.
CCATCTTCCGCCGTCCATCATCCCGAAATTCCGCATGCTCAGCCACCTGCGCCGCCGCGCGCCCCTCCTGGCCGCCGCCCTGCTCCTGGCCGCCGGCTGCGACACCGGGCGGGGCCCCACGGAGCTCCCGGAACCGGAGCAGTGGATCGGGCCGGCCGCGCGGGTCTACGTGGACAGCGCGCTGAACCTGATGCAGTCGTACTCGCTGCACAGAAACGAGGTCGACTGGCCGAACTTCCGGGCCGGCGTCCTGCGGCGGGTGAACGGCACGCAGCTTCCCGCGCAGACGCACACGGCCATCCACGAGGCGCTGCAGTCGCTGGACCCCCACAGCTTTCTCATCCGCCCCGGGGCCGCGCTGGAGGACGAGCTGGCGCAGGTGGGCACCGTCTTTGGCGGCAAGCTGCTGGCGGGGCGGTTCGGGTACGTGCGCACCGCGCCCGTGAACGGCCCCGCCCTGGGGCACGCGCAGCAGTACCACGACCTGATCAGGGACATGGACGGGGCCGCCACCTGCGGCTGGGTGGTGGACCTGCGCTTCAACGGCGGGGGCAACATGTGGCCCATGCTGGCCGGCGTGGGGCCCATCCTGGGCGAAGGGAGCCCCGGCCGGTTCGTGGACGCGGACGGGGTGCAGACGCCCTGGTTCTACGAGGGCGGCGTGGCGGGGATGGTGTACAACGGGCAGAAGGTGGACATCTCCGCCGCCGGGACCCCGTACCAGCTGCGGCGGCAGGCGCCGCCGGTGGCGGTGCTCACCGGCCCCGGCACCGCCAGCGCGGCGGAGGCCGTCGCCATCGCCTTCCGCGGCCGGCCGGCGACGCGCAGCTTCGGGACCGGGACGGCGGGGTTCCCCACCGCCAACAGCGGCTACGACATGCCCGACGGCGCCATCGTGGTGCTGACGACGGCGTGGGAGGAAGACCGTAACGGCGTGCGCTACGCCACCCGCATCACCCCCGACGAGCCCACGGCCGGCGTCCCCAGCCTGAGCATGGACCCGTTCGACGACGTGACGCTGGGCACGGCGCTGCACTGGCTGGGCACCCAGCCCGCCTGCCAGCCCTCCGCGGGCTGAGCGTCCTCGCCGGGCACGCGACGGCGGGCATCCGCCCCGCGGAGCCGCTCCGCCGGAGGCCGGCGCCTCCCGTTTTTGTCAGCAATCCTGACGAAATCGCGTCGCGCGAGGGGCCGCGCCCTTGCGTGGCGGCGCACGGGCGGCAAGTTGTCCGGCTCACGCGAGCGTGCACAGGGTCGGCGGTCCGGTCCTTGCCCCGACTTCGCCGTGCCGAAACGTACGCCCGTACCGATGCAGAGACGCACCAAGATCGTTTGCACGCTGGGCCCCGCCTCCTGGTCTCCGGAGCGCATCGACTCGCTCATCCAGGCCGGGATGGACGTGGCCCGCATCAACTTTTCGCACGGTGACCTGGACCGCCACGCGGAGACCATCCGCAACGTGCGCGCGGCCTCCGTGCGCGCCGGCCGCCCCGTCGCCCTGCTGGGCGACCTGCAGGGCCCCAAGATCCGCGTGGGGGTGCTGCCGGGGCCGGTGGAGCTCAAGCCCGGCGACCGCCTGGTGTTCGCCCCCGAGGGCGAGCACCTGCCCGACGAGATCCCCACCACCTTCCACGAGCTGGCGCAGGACGTGGAGGTGGGCGACGTGGTGCTGCTGGCGGACGGGCTGATGGAGCTGATCGTGGAAGACGTGCACCCGCCGCGGGTGGCCATGCGCGTCATCCACGGCGGCGAGCTCACCAGCAACAAGGGGATCAACCTTCCCGGAACCCTGCTCAGCATCCCCTCGCTCACCGAGAAGGACCTGCGCGACCTGGAGTTCGCGCTGGAGCACGGGGTGGACTACCTGGCGCTCTCCTTCGTCCGCTCGCCGGAGGACGTGAAGGACCTGGTGAGCCGCATTCCCGCCGGCGGGCCGCTGGTGGTGGTGAAGGTGGAGAAGGGGATGGCGCTGGAGAACCTGGCGGAGATCCTCAAGGTGTCGTCGGCCGCCATGGTGGCGCGCGGCGACCTGGGGGTGGAGCTCCCCTTCGAGCAGGTGCCGCTGGCGCAGAAGCGGATGATCCAGCTGGCCAACCAGAGCAGCCGCCCCGTGATCACCGCCACGCAGATGCTGGAGTCGATGATCGAGAACCCGCGCCCCACCCGCGCGGAGGCCTCGGACGTGGCCAACGCCATCATCGACGGCACCGACGCGGTGATGCTGTCGGCGGAGACGGCGACCGGGCGCTTTCCCGTCCAGGCGGTGCAGGCGATGGACCGCATTGCCCAGGAGATCGAGGACTCGCACATCCTGGAGACGGGTCCCCACTACGACATGCCGCTGGACCAGGGCGAGGAAGGGAAGACGCCCACCGAGCGCGCCATCGCCGGCGCCACGGTCGAGGCGGTGCGCCGGCTCAAGGCGCCGCTCATCCTGACCTTCACCACCAGCGGATCGACGGCGCGGGTGGTGAGCAGCTTCCGGCCGCCGGTGCCCATCCTGGCCATCACCGACAACCAGCGCACCTACCACCAGCTGGCGATGGTATGGGGGGTGATCCCCATCGTCTGCTCGGAAGAGGCCAGCTTTACGGAGATGCTGGCGTGCGGGCGCGAAGAGGCGCTCAAGCGGGGCCTGGTGCAGCCCGGCGACCGCGTGGTGGTGACCGCCGGCCTGCCGATGCACCAGCCCGGGACGACGAACCTGCTGCAGGTTTCCGTGGTGTGACCGTGGCCTCTGCGACGGAAGTGCCCAGTGCCCAGTGCCCAGTGCCCAGGAACTGCGGGTGTCGTTACTGGGCACTTGATCCTGGCCACTGGGCACTTTCGCTCCGATCGCCGGTCTCGCCGTGAGGCTCCGCTTCCTTGGCACCGGCACCAGCTTCGGCGTGCCGGTAATCGGCTGCCCGTGCGCCACCTGCACCTCCGCGGACCCGCGCGACCGGCGCACGCGCCACGGGGCGCTGGTGACGGAGGGGGAGCGGCGGATGCTGGTGGACACGCCGCCGGAGCTGCGGCTGCAGCTGGTGGAGGCGGGGGTGGCGATGGTGGACGCCATCTGGTTCACCCACTGCCACGCGGACCACATCCACGGGATGGACGACGTGCGCGTCTTCTCCGAGCGCCGCCGCGAGCCCATTCCCGTGTACGCCGCCGCGGACTGCGCCGCCACGCTGCGCGAGCGCTTTGCCTACGTGTTCGACAGCGGCATCCGCACCCCCGACGGCACCTCCAAGCCCGAGGCGGAGCTCACGGTGGTGCGGGCGTACGAGCCCGTGGACGTCGCCGGCTTCCGGGTGACGCCGGTGCCGGTGCCGCACGGGCCGCTGCACGTCTACGGCTTTCGCGTCGGGGCGCTGGGGTACGTGACGGACGGGAAGATGCTCCCGGAGCGGACGGTGCAGGCGCTGCGGGGCGTGCGCGTGCTGGTACTGAACGCGCTCTGGTTCGGTCATCCCCACCCCACGCACTTCAGCGTGGAAGAGGCGGTCGAGGCGGCCCG
>DASTNU010000908.1:0-4860 GCA_035720605.1 Longimicrobium sp.
CCCGGTCCATCTGCTCGGGGGGAACGCCCAGGAACTCCTGGCAGCGCCGCACCACCTTGTCGATCAGCTCGGGGCCGCGGTCATGGACGACCTTCTCGATCAGGTAGTTCGTCAGGTACACGTTCAGCAGCGACACCTGCAGCAGCGCCGGCACCACCCGGACGGCGACCCCCTCCCGGCTCAGCGCCCGGACCATGGTATGCTGCACGCCTGTGCTCGTGTTCAGCAGGTTCACCGCGGAGTCGAAGTACGACATGATGTACTTGTTCAGCGTCGTGTCCAGCCGCTGCTCCCACGACGATGCCAGGTAGAACGCTTCGGCGTAGAACGCCCGCGTCACGTCGGGATGCTTGCCTTCGGAGGCGTACGCGTCGCCCATGGCCGCGCAGTAGTTGAGCAGGTACCGGTTGATCCGCTCGCTCTCCTTCTCTCCCAGGTCCACCAGCAGCCGGGCGGCGGAGAGGTTGAGCCGCGCGATCTCCCGCGGCAGGCTGCGCCTGACGTGCTGCTCGATCTGCCGATCGATGTCGTCCACGTCGCGCTGCGAGAAGTCGCGCCTGATCATGCGCGTGGCGTCCACGCCGAAGTAGTCGCAGCGCTCCAGCTGAAAGCTGAGGAACTCGCTGCGCGGGTTGTCGAAGGCTGGCGCGGGACGCAGTGCAAGGCCCGCCCCTGGCGAAGCCACCGCCTCCCTTCGGGCAGGATTACCTCTCTCGTATGCCGGATCAAGAACGATCCAGTCCACCACCCAGCTAACGGGAAACACGAGGGTACGCCCGTCTTCGACGCGAAGCTCAAGGGCGTCCCCCGTCATCGCCACCAGCACGCCGGTATGCTCGCGCCCCGAGGCCGCCAACAGGCGAAGAAGGCATCCGATCGGCACCTGCTGCTGAAACTCGCGTAAAGGGAACTCGCCCATGGCGGCAACAGGTAACGGGACGCGTGGTGTGGTGCGCTTGTCTCGTCCGGAGATGCGTACGACGTCGGCGCGCGGCGGCGCCAAAATGCCAGCGGACTGCGCCGGAACGCCGCCCCGCCGCGTGCGGCGGTCGCGAGCCAGACGTGCCTTGGCCGCCCGAACGTAAGAGGTGAGCGTTCAGATCGATGCCGCCGGGGAGCCGCGCGGACCGGCGGTGGCCGCGCTGCCTCTTCCCGGCTCAGGCCGTGGCGGCGGGTGCCGGCTTGCCGAGACAGGCCAGGATTTCATGGCACGCCGCTTCTGCGTGCAGGCGGTCGCTGGCGGACGCGATCGGCCGGCTGTGTGCCAGGGCTCTGCGCACGGGGAGAATGTCGTCGAATCTTTTCGCCCAGTAGCCCTGGTCACGCTTGAACGTGGGCACGAACAGGCTCCACTGGCACTTGAGCAGCCGCCACAGGTCGGACGGCTCAGTAAAATCCAGCAGGCTTCCGGAAGCCTGTCCATTGCCGGTGCGCTGCTCGTATTCCTGCCGCCGCCGGCACCCCGCAAGGACGTCGGCGGCCGGCTCCTGCGCCCTGGAGAGCGCCGCGGGCCAATCGTCGCCGTACTTTCCGGTGAACTCGCGCAGGAGCAGCGCGCGCACGGCGCGCTCCGTCTCACCCCAGACCGGCCACAGGTCCACGGAGCGGGCCTTGGAGCGCAGGTGGGCGTGGTAGTGGTCCGAGAAAGGCACGTATTCGCCGTTTGCGCCGGGCCGAATCATGCCGTACGTCTGCAACATGTTCACGTGGTCCGTCAGGACCGACACCTGTGGTCCGAAGACGATCTCGAGCAGCTTGTCGTACAGGCCCACATCCTGAAGAAACGCCTCGATCTTGGTGTAATGCTCCGTGAACGTGCTTGCGAGCCCGCGGCTGCGGCACACCATGTCGAGATCCAGCGGTCGCTGGCCCAGGCGGGCGTGCTCGGCGATCTCGTAGCACAGACAGTTCAGCAGGTAGGGATGGCCGCCGCACATCTCGGCCGCGCGTTCCCGCAGCGCGTCGGTCACCTCGATGTCCAGCTGCCCCAGGCGCTGTAGAAGCTGCTCCGTCTCGGGGTCGCTGAACAACGGCATCCGGTACTTGTGCAGCACCTCGCTGAGTGAGGAGCCGCCGCCCGCCTCCTGCTCGATCTCCGCGATGGGGCGGCGGGTCACGATGGCGAACACCACCTTGAATCGCGGATTGTTCGCCAGCTCGCGCACGCCCTGGAATACGCTGGTCGCGCCGCTGTACAGGAACCGAGCGTCGTCGAACTCGTCCAGCACGAAGACCGGACGCCAGGAATGGCGCCGGACCTCGGCAAAAAACCCCTGTACGTTCCTCATCATGTCCGACCACAGCGGCGTCGGCGCTAGCGCCTTTTGCGCCATCGAATCGAGCGCTGTGGAATTGTCCACCAGACGCCCCAGGCGGTCGGCCGTGAGGGAGACGAACGAGCGAAAGAGCTCGGAACCCGTGGGATGCTGGGAAACGTTTACCCACAACGGCAGCACGTGCCGCTCCAGCAGCTGCGGCTCGTCGTGCATCACGCCCTGTTCCAGCAGGCTGCTCTTGCCGACCTTGGGCAGTCCCGTGATGGAAATGGAACTGCCGGGAGAATCCACCGGAAGGTACTGGCGCAGCGTGTCGAGCGCCTGAGCCCGGCCTACGAAGCGTTCACCAAAGACCACTTCACCATATCCCAGAAAGGGATTGTGGAATGCATTCATGGATGCTGTGCTCTCCAATACGAAGGCTGCGGCGGCTGCCCGCGGGTTCAAAGGCGCTCGATCAACCATTCCTTGAACAACCCGACCTTCATCCTGTAGCGGCCGGCCCGTGGCTGCGACAGCACGTCGCGCAGGCAGAGGTCCGCCAGGATGCGCTCGACCGGCGCCGTCGTTTCGGCGCCCACGATGCGCTCGGTGGGACAGTCCTCCTGGTTGCGCGACTCCCGGGCGACGATCCGCAGCACCGCCAGGGCGTCGTCCTTGGAGATGGCGTCCGGTGAGGGATCGCCCGACCAGAGCAGGTTGTCGAAGTAGTTCTGTTCCAGCCGCTGCTCCTTCTCATCGGACGAAGCGGCTGAAATCGCCTGCTGCTTCACGTGCTCCACGTACACGTCGGTCGCCAGCACCGCGCGGTGCCGGTTCATATACGTGACCAGCCGGTGGCAGAGACCCTGGAGGAAGTATGGATTTCCATCCGTGAGCTCGATGAGGCGGTCGATGGCCGCCTCGCCCGCGGCACCCTGGAAGCGGCTCTGCCCGGGACGCTGCGAGTCGTCGGCGGGGATGCGGATGGGATCCTCGATGAGCTTGCGCGCGTCCACCGGAGCCAGGTAGCCCACCCGGCGGGGCTCGGAAACCTGGAACTCGTTCGAGTACCGATCCCGGAACTTGGGCATGTAGTCCTGGCCCACCACGATGCAGCTGAAGTAGCTGCGCTCGCGCAGCGCCTTCCACGCCCGCATGAACGTCTCGGGAAGGTCTCCGCTGAGGATGAACCCGTACAGGTACGTGAACTCGTCCAGCAGCAGCACCACCTTGGGCCGCTGCTCCGGCGGCAGCGGCCGCACCCGTGTCCGCAGGGCGATGAAGAATCCATCCAGCGCCGACTGCGGCCGCTCGCGAAAGGCGTCGAAGGGCACCTCGGGAAGCTGGCCCGCGATGTCGCAGGTCTGCTCGATGCCGGCCAGAGCCGTATGCACCCTGCGCACCAGCTCGTACATGAAGACGGCGAGCGAGTCGTTCTTCCGCATGTCCTCCAGCAGCTCGCCCACGCTGTAGCGCACCGGCACGTACGGGTACGAGAGCTCGCTTTCCAGCTGGTAGAGGATGGACGACTTGCCCGAGCGCATCTGTCCGTAGATGACGTGGCTGATCTGCACCGGCGAGCTGGTCAGCAGGGCCACGATCTCGCGGATGTACTCGTCGCGGCCGAAGAGCATGTGCCGCTCCATCACCGGCTGCCCGCCCGCGTAGTTGCGGTAGGGGCTGTCGAACGGACGGTAGCTGGACGCCGGGTACAGCGGCACCGACAGGCGATTCTCCAGCACCACGTCCGTTCCCGAGCGCGTGCTGAAGCGGAGCGCGTAGTACAGGGTGAATACCTCCGCGCGCCCGGCTTCTTCGGTCACCCGCACGGGCACCTCGGCGGTGATGGAGGAGCCGCCGCGCAGCGACTCGCGCAGCACCACGGGGCCGCCCTCCACGTGGTACTCGCCCGTGGGAGAGGGGAGCGCGGTGATGGTGACGGCGCTCGCCGGGCTCTTGCCGCGCGCGTTGGTCAGGTTCACCTGGCAGGCGACGACCGCCTTCTCGTTGGGATAGTACTCGTCGGTGGCCAGCGTGACCGAGATGTCCGGCTCCGCCGCGGTCTGCACCTGCTGAAAGTGCTCGTCCAGGAACTCGCGCAGGGCCAGCACGTAGAGGCGAAACTGCTCCAGCGAGATGCGCGTGGGGCCGTCCTCGATCTGGCGGACGAGCTCCTCGGCCCGGGCCTGGGCGATCTTGTGCGCGTTCTCCTGCTCGCTGTACTCCGTCTGCCGGCTGTAGTGGACGATCTGCTCCACGATCTCCCGCACCTCGCCGGCGCGCTGCCAGTCCAGCCCGCCCTCCGGCAGCTGTGCGCGAATGCCGTCCAGCCGCGCCAGCTGATCCTCCAGCAGGTCGAAGGTCAGCGCTCCCGTCTGCAGCGCCCGCAGCTCGGTGACCACCTTCAGCAGGTCGGCCCGGGCCTTGGCGCGCCCCAGGTCCCACAGCTTCGCCAGCTCTTCCTTGGTGGTGACCCGGTCCATCTGCTCGGGGGGAACGCCCAGGAACTCCTGGCAGCGCCGCACCACCTTGTCGATCAGCTCGGGGCCGCGGTCATGGACGACCTTCTCGATCAGGTAGTTCGTCAGGTACACGTTCAGCA
>DASTNU010000909.1:0-2357 GCA_035720605.1 Longimicrobium sp.
GCAGGCGCATGCGCCGAAGCCGGAGTCGATGGCGTACCTCATCTACACCTCCGGCTCCACCGGCCGCCCCAAGGGAGTGGTCGTGACGCACCGCAACGTCGCCGCCTTCTTCTCCGGGATGGACGTCCTGCTGGGCGCCGACGCGGCGGGGACGTGGCTGGCGGTCACCAGCATCTCCTTCGACATCTCCGTCCTGGAGATCCTGTGGACGCTGGCCCGGGGGTACCGGGTCGTCCTCCGCCGCGAGGAGCTGACGGCGGCGACCGCGGCCACGGGGGCGGCGGCCGTCCCCGCGGCGGTGCGGGCGCGGCCGATGGACTTCTCGCTCTTCTACTTCGGCGGCGACTTCGACCGCGAGAGCCGCGACCGCTACCGGCTGCTGAAGGAGGGCGCGCGCTTCGCCGACCGCAACGGCTTCGCGGCGGTGTGGACGCCGGAGCGCCACTTCCACCGCTTCGGCGGGCTCTACCCCAATCCCTCGGTGACGGGGGCCGCGGTGGCGGCGCTGACCTCGCGCGTCCAGGTCCGCGCCGGCTCCGTCGTCCTTCCCCTCCACGATCCCCTGCGGATCGCGGAGGAGTGGTCCGTGGTGGACAACCTCTCCGGCGGGCGGGTGGGGATCTCGTTCGCCTCGGGGTGGCAGCCCGTCGACTTCGCGCTCGCCCCGGACGCCTACGCCGACCGCAAGGAGGTGATGGCGCGGGGGATCGACGAGGTGCGGCGCCTGTGGCGGGGCGAGAAGGTGCGCCGCCGCTCGGGGACGGGGACGGAGGTGGAGGTGGGGATCTTTCCCCCGCCGCTGCAGCCCGAGCTCCCGGTGTGGATCACCAGCGCCCGCCACCCGGACACCTTCCGCATGGCGGGGGAGATGGGCGCCGGCCTGCTGACCCACCTCCTGGGCCACGGCGCCGACGAGCTGGCCGGAAAGATCGCCCTCTACCGCCAGGCGTGGCGCGCCGCCGGGCACCCCGGGCGCGGCCGCGTGTCGGTGATGCTGCACACCTTCGTGGGCCAGGACGCCGCCGCGGTGCGCGAGACGGTGCGCGAGCCGCTCTGCGCCTATCTCCGGACCTCCTTCGACCTCCTGGCCGGGCTGGGCGAGGCGACGGGAAAGGGCGTCGACCTCCGCGACCTCCCCGAGGCGGAGCTCGACGCGCTGGTCCGCCAGGCGTTCGAGCGCTTCTTCGACACCGCGGGGCTGCTGGGGACGCCGGAGACGTGCGCCGACATGGTCGACCGCCTGAAGGCGGTGGACGTGGACGAGGTGGCGTGCCTGGTCGACTTCGGGGTGGCCGAGGACGAGGTGGTGGCCGCGCTGGAGCAGCTGGCGCAGGCGCGCGAGGTGAGCGAGGCGCGGCGGAAGGCGGCCGCCGCCGAGGAGACGCTGGCCGGGCAGCTCCGCCGTTACGACGTCACCCACCTGCAGTGCACCCCGTCGCTGGCGGGGGTGCTGGCGGACGACGCAGACGCCCGCGAGGCGCTGGGCGGGCTCCGCCGCCTCCTGGTGGGCGGCGAGGCGCTCCCGTCCGACCTGGCGCGGCGGCTGGCCTCCGCCGTCGGCGGGAGCGTGCACAACATGTACGGCCCCACCGAGGCCACCGTCTGGGCGGCCACCCACCGGGTGAAGGACGAGGAGGGGCCCGTCCCCATCGGCCGCCCGCTGGCCAACGCCCGCGCCTACGTGGCAGACCGGGCGCTGCGCCCGGCGCCCACCGGCGTCCCCGGCGAGCTCCTGCTGGGCGGCCCCGGGGTGGCGCGCGGCTACCTGGGACGGCCCGGGCTCACCGCCGAGCGCTTCGTCCCCGACCCCTTCTCGGGCGACCCGGGGGCGCGCCTCTACCGCACCGGCGACCTGGCCCGCCGCCGCACCGACGGGCGGCTGGAGTTCCTGGGGCGGCTGGACCACCAGGTCAAGCTCCGCGGCCACCGCATCGAGCTGGGCGAGGTCGAGGCGGCGCTCCGCGCCCACCCGGCCGTCCGCGACGCCGTCGCGGCCGCCCGCGGCGAGGGGGCTGCGTCGCGGCTGGTGGCGTTCTACGTCCCCGCCGCGGGCGTCCCCGCGCCGGACGAGGGGGCGCTCCGGGCGGCGCTCCAGGACGCGCTGCCGGAGTACATGGTCCCCGCCGCATTCGTCGCGCTGGAGGCGCTGCCGCTGACGCCCAACGGAAAGATCGACCGCAAGGCGCTCCCGGCGGACGACCGGCCGCGCCCGAAGTCGGAGTTCCGCCCCCCGGAGAGCGGGATGGAGCGCGCCGTCGCCGAGGTGTGGCGCGAGGTGCTGCGCGTGGAGCGGGTGGGGGTGGACGACAACTTCTTCGAGCTGGGGGGGACCTCGCTCCTGGTGGTCCAGGCGCGCG
>DASTNU010000910.1:0-3052 GCA_035720605.1 Longimicrobium sp.
GCAGTTGAAGCCCCGCGCAGTTTGCGGGGCTTTCCGCTTTCGTTGCGGCGGGTTCACCCGCTCAGGTGGAGAGCCAGCCAACGTGCTTTGGCTCATCGGTTCACTCCGCCACCACCTTCACCTCGCCCAGCTCCTCCAGGTTGGCGGCGCTCTCCTTCCCCAGCACCTGGCGGACGAAATCCGCCCACCAGTCGGCCTGGGGCTCCAGGGCGCGGTAGCCGTCCAGCGCCGCCCAGGTCCGCTCGTGCACCTGCCGTGCGAGCTCCAGCGCCTCCTCCACGCCGATCCCCTCGCGCTTGAGCCACCGCCGCCCGATCTGCGCGTGCAGCACCTCGTCCGCCCAGTCGTAGTCGTGAAAGTGGGCGGACAGCTCGTCCCCCGCCTCGGACGCGGTCCGGTACTCGAAGCGCTTGCCGGTGTCGCCCGGCATCAGGCTCTGCTCGATGGCCCAGAGCAGGAGCTGCCGCTCCAGCGGGTCCGCGTGGCGGTTCAGGCGGAGCGAGAAGCCGACGTTCAGCGGGATGCGCGTCCAGTCCACCCCGCGCGCCTCCAGCGCCACCGAGCCCATCATCGCGTGGCGCGCCTCGTCCCACAGCTGGCGGGCGTAGTCGCGGTAGAACTCCCACGGCTGATCGCGGCGCTCGGTCATGAACGACGCCATCATCTCCGGCACGTCCATCTCCAGCGTCCGCTTGCAGAGGAGCGCCAGGTTGCGCTCGTCCGCGGGAACGCCGGGGGCGTTGTAGACCACGTGCGGCGGAAAGTTGAAGTTGTGCTGCCCGGCGAAGCGCGCGTCCCGGCGCGGCGTGGTGTCGGCGGCGAACGGCTCCGCGGCCCGCGGCGGCGGGAGCGGCTCCGCGTCCTCGATCGGCTCGTCGCCGGCGATCCCCCGCGCCGCGTGGAGGTAGCGATCGAGGTGCGCCGCCCACGCCGCGGCGCGCCCGCGGGCGGCGCCATCCGCCAGCAGCGCATCCAGCGCGGCCTCGCCCCAGGCCAGCGCCTCCTCCTGCTCCGCCAGGTTGATGCGGATCATCCGCCGCGTGGGGTGGTCGACGAGCGGGTTGGAGAGCTCCAGGTGGCGGCGGTACGCGCGGACCAGCGCCGGCCGCGCGACGCGGTAGATGCCGGTCAGCAGCTCGACGGTGTCGCGCGGGCGCAGCGCCTCGTCCAGGAACGCCTCCAGCGGGGCGTCGGGCGGCACGTCCAGCCGCGGCGCCGGGTTGCGCATCTCGGTGATGCGGCGGCGGATGGCGTCGGCGTGCTCCGCGTCCTGCCACTGGTGCAGCGCCAGCGCGCACTTCACCTCCCACTCCGGCGTGGAGGGGAGGTGCGCCAGCGCGATCTCCATCAGCCGCTTCTCCGTCCAGTGCAGGCGCAGCAGGCGGCGCACGTTCTCCTCGACGGAGAGCCCGACCCGCGCCGCCTGTCCGTAGTCGCACAGCCCGGCCAGCTCGGGGATGCCGATGGAGGGTGCGTGGGGCATCGATCGAAGCCTCGCGTGGGGAGTGGACGGGCTGCACCGGCCCGGAGCGATGGAAAATGCACGCCGCGGACTGCGTGCGGCAATCGCCTCCGGACTGCGGGGGGGAAAGGCGATGCACCTGCCATATCAGGGAACATGGCAATGTTGCGGACCACAAACATTTGTTGACAGTCAAATCGCAGAGGCGTAAAATGAACGGCACTGTTCCGCCATGCCGGCGCACCGTGCGTGGGCACAAGGTGTTGCGCGCGGAACAAACCCTTTGCCTGGAGGTTCAGGATGACCAAGCGATGGAGCCTGTTGGGCCGGATCGGGATGGTGACCGGGCTCGCCGTGCTGACGGCGTGCTCCGACCAGGGGAACAACCCCGCGTCGCCGGAAGAGGAATCGTCCGCAAGCGAGTCGAAGGGGGCCGGCCCTCCGGCCCAGGCGCGGAACGGCAGCTGGGACGACAGGCTGGCGGCGCTGGCGGAGCAGGTGCCGGGATTCGGCGGCTTCTTTCAGGAACCCGTGGGCGGCGGGATGGTGGTGTACCTCACCGACACCAACCGCGCTGCCGCAGCGAAGTCGCTGGTCGCCGCCTTCCTGCGCACGCATGGGGCACCGGCGGAGCAGCTCGTCATCCGCCAGGGCGAGTACGACTGGCGTGACCTGCTGCGGTGGCGGCGCGGCATCGAGGGCGTGGGGCTGCAGGGGATAACGTTCACGGACGTCGACGAGCGCACCAACCGCGTGGTAATCGGCGTGATGGACGACGGACGCAGGCAGGCCGTCGCTTCCGCCGCGGCGCGGCTGGGCGTTCCCCCCGGCGCGCTGCGGGTAGAGAGGATTGCGCCGACGGTGGTGGAAGTGACTCTCCAGAACTACTACCGCCCGGTGCAGGGCGGGCTGCAGATCCAGTCTCCGGGCACCTGCACGCTGGGCTACATCGCCATCGAGGAGTATCCCTACTGGGTGAATTACGGCGGCCCGAGGTACGCCATCACCAACTCGCACTGCACCGACGCGTTCGCCTCGGTCACGGGGACCACCATCGGTCAGCCCACGCTGTCGTATCCCATCGGCTACGAGTACTCGGACCCGCCGCTGTTCACCAGCGCACAGAACAGCGACTGCCCGCCGGGGCGCAACTGCCGCCACAGCGACGCCGCGCTGTTCCGGCTGAACGACGGCATCTCGTCGCGCTACGCGGCGGTGACGCGGGTGTCGTCGGGCCTCACCATCGGTTCGCCCGACAACGAGGCCTATGCCGGCGCGCAGTCGGGCGTCTGGGGCGGCCTGGCCGTGGAAAAGGTGGGCCGCACCACGGGCCGCTCCACGGGTACGCTGACCAGCTCGTGCGCCAACGTTCCACAGTACGAGCTCGATCCGTGGGGAAACGTCTACGATACCGGCCGCACCATGCTCTGCCAGCTGCAGGCGAACTACAACAGCGGCGGGGGAGACAGCGGCTCTCCCGTCTTCACACGGTCCGGAGGCCAGCCGTATGCGCTGGGCATTCACTGGGGCAGCAACGGCACCACCCGCAGCTTCAGCTGGTGGGTGTACTTCTGGAGCGAGTTCGGCAAC
>DASTNU010000911.1:0-7599 GCA_035720605.1 Longimicrobium sp.
GTCGGTCAGCTGCCCGCCCCACGGCGACGGCCCGGACGCGGCGCGGTTGCAGTTGACGCGCAGGACCGTGCTGTCGTAGCGCACAGCCGGGGGCTGCGGATTGGAGACGGTGCAGCCGTGCACCCGCACCCGCTCCACCAGGTCGGCCAGGATGCCGTACCGGATGCCCACGAAGCTGGTGTCGCCGGGCACGCGGTTACCGGTCTCGCGCACCTCGCAGCCGTCGATCTCCACCTCGCCCGCGCAATTCACCACCGCGATCCCCGTCGCGGCGTCGATACTTCCACCCGGCGGTTCCTCCGGGCGGCCGAACACCCGGGCCACCCGGCCGCCGGCGCTGCCGCAGAAGTGCACCCGGTTCTCGCGGATCACCAGCCCGCCGCCGCAGTTGCAGGCCACGATCCCGGTACGCATGACCTCGGCGACCCGGTTGCCCTGGACGACGGTGCGGTCGTTCGTGAGGAGGGCGATGCCGAAGCCGCCGCCCTCCACCTCGTTGCCGCTCACGGTGTTCCCCACTCCAAAGAGCAGGTAGATCCCCGCGCCGAAGGAGCTGCGCACCACGTTCCCTTCGAACGCGCTGGTATTCACGCGCTCCCCTCCCATCCCTATCGCGAAGACCGACGCCACCGCATTGTGGGTGACGGAAAGGAAATAGCCCCCGAGGCAGTAGACGCCGCCGATGCACGCCACGAGCCGGTTGTCGTGGACCGTGGTGTCGATGCAGTTGGCCAGGAACACTCCGGCCAAGGTGTTATCCACGTGGTTTCCGGAAACCAGGGAATCATTCGAAATGTGCATCAGGATTCCCCAGCCCAGGAAGAACCTGGAGCTCACGATGTTCTCCACCTGCGTCCAGGTGGGGACATCGCCGGGGGACGGGATCAGCTCCTCGTATCGGAGACGGTCGCCGCTGATGTGGTTCCCCGCCACGGTCACCTCCGCGGCGTACCCAGCCACCAGGATCGCACCCACCGGACCGCTGACCCGGTTCTCCACGACGGAGCACTCGCGCAGCGACTTTTCCGCCTCCCAGTCGTCCACGTCGATCGCCAGCACCACGCCCAGCGGCACCCCCTCTGCCCGCGGGACGTCGGGCAGCTCCAGCTCTGCCTCGATCCGGTTCTCCCGCACCATGCTGCCGGAGCCGCTCACCAGGATCCCCTTCTGCCCCGCGTCGGTCAGGCGGATGGCGTTGCGGGCGATGACGCACCCCGGCGCCCGCGACGCGATGGCGTAGCCGGACCGCAGGTTGGGGAAGTGCACGCCGTTGAGCAGCGCCCCCACCGCCTCCACCGTTGGGAAGTCGGGCGGGTACAGGCGGCCGTCGCGAAAGACGCGGTTGTCCTCCACCACCGTCGGCACGGCCTCGCGGCCGATCACCACCGCCTCGTGGTAGTGCTGGAACTCGTTCCGCACCACGTGGTTGGGGCCTACCGTATCGTCCAGCAGCCACACGCCCCGCACTCCGCGGGAGAAGGTGGCGTCGTCGCCGGTTTCCGCCGGACCCAGGAAGCGGCAGTCGGCCACCGTCACCGCGCCGCTGGTCATGGCCGCCACCCCGGCCGCCAGGTTCCAGAAGGTGCACCGCTCCACCGCCAGCTGCGACGCCTGCGCCGCCGCTACCCCTATCGCGAACAGGAGCGTGGCCGCCGGGTCGGCGGGGGCCATCTCGCAGTCGCGCACCGACACCCCGGCGGCGGCGTGGACGTGGACGATCGCGTCCACGGCGTCGCCGCGCCCGCCCGCCTCCAGGCGAAGGTCGTGCAGGGCCACGTCGTCGATGGTCTCGCCCTGGCGGCCGCCGATCCGCACGACGACGGGGCCACCCTCCGCGCGCCGCACCACCGCGCCCGCCGTCTCGCCGTGCAGGGTGACGTGGGAGCGCTCGATGCGCAGGGGCGCGCGGACCACGTGCACCCCCGGCTTCAGGCAGACGCAGCCGCCCACCGCGGGAAGCCGGTCGATGGCCGCCTGGATGTCCTGGCCGGGGCGCACCACCTGGGTGCAGCACCCGCCGCCGTCGCCGCACTCCGGCGGCCAGTGGACGCGGCAGTCCTCCAGCACCTGGGTGGGAGTGACCAGCGCCAGCCGCGCGTAGTGGTGGTGGATGCCCAGGGGCGGCGCGGCCTGCAGCACCTCCACCGAGGCGTCGGCCGTGCGGGCGGCGAAGGCCCAGGCGTCGGCGGTATGAAAGTGTCCTCCGGCGGGGTCCAGGTCGAAGCTCACCACCACCCCGTTCTCCAGCAGCAGCAGGTCCGTCTTCGTTGCGGGAACGGGGATGGCCCCCGTGGCGCCGGCCGCGTCCAGGTCCACGACGACGGTGGTGCCGTCGGCCTTGAACACCTTGCCGCGCTGGTCCCAGCGTCGCACCCGGGTGGCCGCCACGGGGATGTCGTTGGGGTCGGTGGGAAAACGGCCGGGGGTGAGCGGAGCGTCCAGCGTGATGGTGCGGGTGGCGTCGTCCACCCCCTTGACCAGGCGGATGCGGCGCAGGTCGCCGGGCAGCCCCTGCAGCTCGCGGACGTCGTCCGTGACCTCCACCCAGTCGCCGTTGTTGAAGCGCAGCACCGCGTCGCGCCCGACGCTTTCCACCACCAGCTGGTTCGGGCCGGTGATCCTGCGCACCGCGGTGGCCACGGCGCCGTTGTCGCGCGACCACTTGAAGGTGGCCTGCCCCACCGGGCCGCCGTCGTGGATCTCCACCCGGTACAGCTGGTTCTCCAGCCCCTTGTATCCTCCCGCCGGGGGAACGTGGCAGGGGTCGGGCGGAGTGGTCACCGGCGCCGTGCCGGTGGTCAGCCGCCCCGCGCTGGGGGCGGTGGCCGCCGCCCAGCCGGGGACCGCGCCGTCCGGGGTGGCGCAGGCCGTGCTCCCCACGTTGGGGAGCACCTTCACCTGCCACACCGTCTGCAGCCGCCCGGTGGTGTCTACCCCCACCGCCGGCTCCACCAGCGACCGGTCGTGCAGGTGCGTGACCTCGCGCTGCCAGACGTCCAGGTAGACGAGGTGCGGGCCGCCGGCGGGGAGCGCGGGCGCGCCGGGATAGTGCGGCTGCAGGGCGTTGGCCAGGTCGCCGGTGCCGCGCAGCTCCGCCAGCCGCGGGTCCCAGGTGGTGTGCGGGATGGGTCCGTGGTTCTCCGCCAGCAGCCCGTCCACGTACATGCGCCCCGGCCCGATGGTGAGCTGGCCGCCCGTGACCTGGATACGAAAGGCGTCGGGGGTCTCGCGCGGCACCACGGCGCGGCCCACGGTGTCCAGCGTGCCGGCCTGGATGCGGCGGACCAGCTGCAACACCCACTCGTTCCAGTCGGATTCCAGCTGCACGCGGCCCTGCTGCATCACCACGCCCAGGTAGTCCTTCGCCGGGGAGAAGCGGAACCGGCTGATGTCGAAGGTCATTGTCGCGTTCCTCAGGTCACGTGAAAGATCCCGGCTTCAAGCCCCACGCGCAGGTACTCGTCCAGGCGGGTGCGCAGGTTGTCCTCGCGCTGCGGCGCGTACAGCAGGTGCCAGGCGCCCATCTCGCCCTCGTCGTCGGCGCCGCGCAGGATGGCGGCGGGGGTGGCGCCGGCCAGCTGCGCGTACGCCGCCACCCCGTAGCGCAGGGTGGTGAAGCGCGGCGCCACTCCGGGGTCTTCGGGGCGCGGCTGGCAGCGGAAGCGCCGGGGAACGCGGGAGGAGAGAGGGAGCCAGGTGAAGCGCACGCACCCCTTCTGGCGGCGGTCCGCCAGTACCGGGGGGTCCCATCCCGCGCCCGGCTCGGCCAGCAGGATGCTGTTGGAGACCCGCCGCAGCACCGTCGCGTGGATCCTGCCCACCACGGTCACCGCGTCCAGCCGCAGCTCGCCGCCCCCGGAGACGCCGTCCGGCGCCGCGTACGCCGCCTCCGCGGGCGCGGTGGCGTCCACCACGCAGTCGGCCAGGGTGGCGCGGGAGCCCGGGCTCACCCGCAGCGCCCCCAGGACGGCGTGGTCCGCCTCCACCGACACCCTGCCGGCGTCGACGACCAGGGAGGCCGCCCCGGGACTTCCCGGGTCGCCGTCGGGCTTCAGCGTCCATCCGGGCACCAGCGTGGCGTGGACGATCCGCAGCTTCCCGAGCAGGTTGGCGGGGTTCGCGGGGACGTGCACCTTCTCGCCCGTCACCAGCAGCCCGTTGAGGTGGAACTCGCTGTCGGCGCCACCGGTGACCACCATCGCCCGCCGGAGCACCAGCGTGGGCCGGCGGCCCCTGGCGGCGCGGAGCTCGATGCGCCCGCTGGCGGCGACCTTCACCCTGGGCGCCTCCTGGTAGCGGCCGCTGTCGATGATCTCCACCACTCCCGTCCCGGCCAGCTTGTCCAGCGCCGCCTGGATGGTGCGATGGTGCCCCGGCCCCACCTTCTCCACGGTGTCGCCCGGGTGCGGGGGAGCGAAGGTGTGGGCGCGCTCGTACTCGCCTCCGCCCAGGTCGCCGGGAAAGCCGTAGTGAAAGGTGACCGCAACCCGGACGCGCGGGGGCAGGTTGGGCGGGAGCGCCACCCGCCCCAGCACCGGGTCCACCGCGTACTCGTCGTTGGCCGTGGGCAGGTGCGCCCAGCCGCCGGCGTGGTCGCTCAGGTCGCAGACGCGCACCCGGGGAGTGCCCGGAGCCGTGCCGGGAACGACCAGGCTGCCGTTGACGAAGAGGGCCAGGGTGCGCGCGGGGTCGTAGTACCCGTCCAGTCCCTCGCGCAGCACGCGGCGGGAGAGCGGCTCGGGAACGTTCTCCGGCTCCGCCAGGTGGGTGATCTCCGTTTCGCTCACCGGCCGGGAGAAGAGCCGCAGGTCGTGCCCCAACGGGCTCACCCGCCAGCGGCGGGCGTCCACCCGCACCGCGGGCCACCGCGTGGCGGGGTGCGCCTGCAGCCGCCAGAGGAAGAGCCCCACGTTGGGGATGTTGTAGCGCCCGCGCCGGCTGTGGACGCGGCGCACGTCCACCGTGTGGGCGGTGGGATCGAAGGCGCCGCCGATGCGCTCCAGCTGGGCGCCGCGGCGCAGCTCCGGGGCGTACGCGTGGAAGGGGCGGACGTGGTTCATGTGCTGGGTCCACCCCAGCAGCTGGAAGAACTCCACCGCGCGGGCGCTCCACCCGGTGACGTCGCGGGCCAGCTGCTCCAGCATCGCCGCCGTTCCCTTCCGCCGCCGGTAGGCGATGGTGTTCGCCACCTCCGCGCGCGGGCTTCCCACCGCCGGGGCGGACCCCCGCCGCGGGTCGTAGGCGACGGCGTGCAGCCCGCGCCACCCGACCAGGTCGCCGATGTAGGGGACCACCCACTCGGCGGCGGTCTCCACGAACTGGTCGTCGTAGAACTGCTCCAGGCTTTCCTCCACCGCCGCCAGCTGCTCGCCCAGCACCTCCAGCAGCTCGCGCAGCGGGCCGGTGTCGCGCTTCGCGGCCAGCTCCGCCAGGCGGTCCTGCTGCACCGTGGTCAGGCCGGGGGTCTTCTGCAGCAGCTCCAGCTCGGCCTTTTCCAGCGTGGTGAGCAGGCCGGCGTCGCCGCGGGCCAGCTCGATGTCGCGGATGCGGTAGAGCGCCGGAAGGAGCTCGAAGAGCCGCGCGCCGTCGAAGCTCATGGCATCACCCCCAGCTCCAGGGACGCCTCGTCCAGCGTCAGCAGCTCCGCCGGGTGGGGAGAGCCGCCGGGGGAGGCGAAGGGGACGGCGGCGAACAGGCGGGGCTGCAGGGCGGGGGTGGCGCCGCGGTAGAGCCGGTCCACGTTCACCGCCCGCACCCCCGCCGCCTGGTGCAGGACGGCCGCCACCTCGTCCACCGACACCGTCTGCCCGAAGGCGCGCGCCGCGAAGCCGAAGCGCTCGCGCAGCAGCGCCCGGGCGGCCTCCAGCACCTTCGCGGGCTCCGCGTCGTCCGCCACCTTGACCTGCGCCCGCACCCGGAAGGGGGTGGGGGCGTAGGAAGCCACCCGCAGGGGAAGGAGCGCGTCGCCGAAGCGGCGCAGCGCGTCCACCAGCGCGCCGTGCGTGGCGCCGGGGACGGGGATGACGGCGCCGCCGGGGCCGGCGACGGTGACGAACACGCCGCGGGCGGGGCCGTGGGGAATCCACACGGCGTGCGCCCTGGCGATCCCCGCGAAGGCGCGGGCGAAGTCCTCGTAGTCACGCACGGAGACGGCGCGCCCCAGGGTGAGCACCTGCAGCGGCGCGTTGGCGCGGGCGTCGTCCAGCGCCTCGGCGTCGGCGCCGCCGGCGGCGGGCTCGGGGTTGGTGGCGCCCTCCACCCCCAGCGGGCGGGTGAGCAGGGTGGTGAGCCGCCCCGCCGGCAGGTTGCCCCCGGCGCCGGAGCCCTTGCGATAGCGGGCGCGCACGTTGTCCTGCCCGGTGGGGAGCCGCGCCCCCTCCACCCCGTCGCCGAAGCGCACCACCGCGCGCCCCTCCTCGTCCGCGGCGGCGGTGTAGACGCGCTCCGCCGGGCCGCGGGCGAAGAGCGTGGGCGCCTCCGCCCAGCGCAGGTCGTTCACCCGCACCTCCAGGGTGCTGGCGCGCCCGTCCGGGGTGGCGGCGCTCACGTAGGTGAGGGGCGCCTGCCGGAGGGTGAAGCGCTGGTCGCGCGCGGAGGCGTCGCCGCCGCCCAGCACCTCGCTCACCGTCTCGCCGTGGGTGGCGGGGGCCACGTTGGCGTTCACCCGCAGCGAGCCGCGGTCGTAGCAGTGCCGCAGCCCCGCCTCCAGCCGCAGCGTGGTGCGGTCGCGCGAGTGCGCCACGGCGCCGGGCGCGTCGTCCACCCACGCCACCTCGGCGACCGTCTCGTCCTCCTTGCGCGCCGGCGCCAGCCGCAGCCGGGTGGAGGGGGCGGTCAGCATCCCCTCGCGCCCGTCGCGGTCGCGCAGCCGCAGGCGCAGGGTGACGGGGGCGTCCGCCGCCAGGTGCCCGGCGAGCTGCGCGGGGGTCACCGGGTGGAGGGCGGCCCCCGCCACCCGCACGGGGGTCCCGGCCATCCACAGGGTGTCGCCGGGGCCCAGCGCGGCGGAGCCGCCGCCGTCCAGCGCCAGCGAGAGCCCGGCGGCGCCCTCGCGCACCTGCAGCCGCTGGCGCTTTCCACTGACGGCGACCGCCTGCCCCGGCCGCAGCCCCTCCGCCCGCCGCGCCAGCGCCAGCTCGGCGCCGTAGACGGGGTGGAAGAGGGGGCGCGGCGCCACGGCCAGCTCCTCGCTCTGCGCAAAGGCCAGGGTGGTGCGCAGGTCGAACATCGGCACCCACCAGGTGGTGTCGGGGGTGATGCGGGTGACCTTGCCGCCGATCCCGAAGTCGCTGCGCGACGGGTGCGCCACGGCGGTGGCCCGGTAGAGCATCGACCATCCCGGCAGGGGGTCGCCCGGGTCCACGTTCTGGTTGGAGACCAGGAGCACCCACCCGCCGGGGGTCACCTTGGGGTACGAGGCGTCCAGGTCGATCTCTGTCCACATCCAGAAGCTCCTCCACACCCGGGCGCTCCCCACGTCGACGGCCAGGTTCATCAGCTTGGTGCCGGTCTCGCTCAGCAGCTGCGGGTCCGGGGCGTTGTGGCCGAAGAGCGGCGCGCGCTGGCGGAAAGCGTGCACGCGGACCTCCTGCGCGGGCG
>DASTNU010000912.1:0-7506 GCA_035720605.1 Longimicrobium sp.
TGGACATCCCGGGTGCGGGGTTCGGTGGACGTCTTCTGCCGCTCGAGGTGGCGCAGCGCCAGCAGGAGGAAGATCCCGCTGGGCACGGCGAACGCCAGGTCCAGCAGGCCGAAGAGGAGGAAGCGGCGCGAGAAGCCCAGCACCAGCACCGCGCCGGTGAAGAAGACCACGCCGCTGAACCGGGCCACCACCTGCAGCACCGCGTTGGCGCGGTAGCGGTGGATGTCGTTGGCGCCCGGGATGTACGACAGGCTCAGCAGGATGAGCAGCCACGCCGCGAAGCGGGGCCACAGGTTGGGGTACGCGACGTCGACCCCCCACGCGGTCAGGAACCAGTCCGGCGCCACGAGCGCCGCCGCCCCCAGCGTCAGGTTCACGATGACGCCGATCCAGACCGTGATCCGGAAGGCGCGTTCGTATCGCTTCATCTTCGTGCCCTTCATCAGGATGGATGGGAAGCCGGACGCTGATTCCCCGCCGGCTGTAGCCAGTAGCCTGTCCCCGGCAACCTCTCTCACAGCGTCTTCAGGTACTCCACCAGCTGCCGCTTCTCCGCCTCGCTCAGCCCGGTGCCGTACTCGTGGCCCTGGTTGGAGTTGGCGGGGAGCGGCTCCCCGTCGTCGCGGTGCGTGCGGTGCAGGAAGAAGCGCCGGCCGCCCTGCTCCGCCACCGTGTGCACGAAGCCCGCGTCCCGCTGGTCGTAGACGTCGTTGCCGCGGTAGAAGGCGCGCGGGCGCTCGGCGGCGGGCTTCAGCAGGTCGTACAGGGTGGGGACGGAGCCGTTGTGCAGGTACGGCGCGCGCAGCCACACGCCGTCCAGCGGCAGGTTGGCGTAGCCGTCCGTCACCCGGAAATGGCTCAGCCGCTCCACCGTTCCCGCCATCAGCGTGGCCTGGTGGACGGACACTTCCGGGGTAAAGCTCCACAGCCGGTGCGGGTCCGTGCCGACGTCGGCCAGCCTGGTCACCCGCCCCACCCGCGTCTCGCGCCGGTCGCGGCCCCGCGCGCCGAAGTCGTTCGCCCCGTGGCAGCTGTAGCACGCGCGCCGGTAGACGCCCTCGCCCTGCGCCGCGAGCGCGGCATCGACGGGGAAGGGGTAGCGCGGGGCGGGAAAGTCGCGCAGCCAGTCGGCGATGCGGTTCATGCGCGGGATGTCGACCGTCGCGGGGGTGGCCCCCGCGCCGAACGCCGCGCTGAAGTTGCGCTCGCGCACGCTGGTGTTGTTGCCGTCCCAGTGCAGCTGCAGCCCCTCGCGCGGCTCCTGGTTCCAGATCGACGGAAAGTCGCTGGTGCCCGCCAGCTCGCGCGCCGGCAGGTGCGTCATGGGAAAGCGGTACTGGATGGCCTTGTACGGCCCGAAGGTGTCCACGCGGCCCGGCCCGGCGGGGGCGCGGCCGTCCTCGAACATGTAGGCCAGGCGGTCGCGCTGGGCCAGCAGCACCGTGCGCATCTGGGGGATGGCCTGCGTGCGCAGCAGGTAGCGCTCCACCGGGTTCAGCTTCGTCTCCGCCTCCACCAGCGGCATCAGGTCCTGCGGGGTGAACCGCTGGTCCGCCGCGCAGTCGAAGAAGAACTTGAAGAGCGCCTGCAGGTTCACCGTGTGCGACGGCATCCCCAGGTAGACCACCGGCTCCGCGTCCGGCGCGGCGCGCACGGTGGAGGTGTGGCACGAGGCGCAGTTCAGCCCCGCCAGCTCGATGACGAAGCGGCGGCGCGAGAAGCCCACCGGCAGCTCCTGCCCCGGCTCCTGCACGAAGCCGAACGCCGTGTAGTCGCGCGGCCCGCCCGGCGGCAGGTACTGCGGGAACGCCTTCGGCAGGACCTTGAAGATGGCGATGGGGATGCCGCGCACCGGGTTGTCGCTGCCGATCGACCCGTACTTGAAGTGCATGCCGATGTCGGCGTAGTCCACCGGCCGGTCGAAGTTGCGCCGGAACCAGAGGTAGCCCGCGATCGCCACCCCCGCCAGCAGGGCCAGCACGATCATCCACCGGCGCCGCCGGATCCTGCGGCGCGCCTCTTCGACCGCGGTCAGCAGCGGCCGCTCGTCCGCGCGGCTCACGGCTGCACCTCCACGGGCGGGGCCTGCGGCGGCAGGTCGGCGAGCGGGATCACCTCCGACGGCGGGAAGGGCTTGGGCTCGAACACCGTCATCACCTCGCGGACCATGGCGTCGTAGTCGCCGCCGAAGCGCGAAAGCTCGTAGCACCCCAGCGGGTTCTCCAGGATGTTCATCAGGCAGCGGTTGCAGTAGGTGCAGCGCTTCTCCTCCGGCACCTCGCGCCCCTGGGCCAGGAAGCCGTTCACCAGGTCGTTGTTGGCCACCAGCGGCCGGGCGATGGAGACCGCGTCGCAGTCGCCGCGCTCGATCGCCGCGCTGATCACCGACCCGGTCTGGAACCCGCCGGTGCAGAGGATGGGGATCTCCGGGTTGGCCGCGTGGATGGCGTCGCGGATGGCGCGCGCGTTGGCCAGGTTGGCGCCCTCGATCTTCTCCGGCGGCTCCTGCGTGCGGTGCCACAGGTACTTGAACACCGGGCGCAGCGGCTTGCTGCGGAAGATGAAGTAGTTGCGGTGGGTGTGCACGCCGCTGGAGAGCATCAGGTCGTACCAGCGCACGGCCTCGTCGATGGGAAAGCCGCCCATCGGGTTGCGCGGGTGGGGGAACATGCTCCCCGTGGAGACGTGGATGGCGTTCACCCCCTCCTTCACCAGCCACTGGCACACCTGGATGGATTCCGGCAGCCGGTTCCCGCGCTTCTGCCAGGGGAAGAGCGCGTTGTCGTCGTCCTCCGCGCTGATCTTCATCTGCAGGTGAAAGTCCGGTCCCACCGCGTCGCGGATGGCCCGGACGATCTCGATGACGAAGCGGGCGCGGTTCTCCAGGCTGCCGCCGTACTGGTCCCTGCGGTCGTTGATGGCGGAGCTGAGGAACTGGGTGATCAGGTAGCCGTTGGCCCCGTGCAGCTCCACCCCGTCCAGCCCCGCCTCCTTCGCGCGCCGCGCCCCCTGCGCAAAGTCGTTCACCGTCTCCCGGATCTGGTCCACCGTCATGGCCTTCGCCACCAGTCCGTGAAAGGTCTCGATCTCGCTGGTGGAGCTCAGCGCGCCGCGCATCTGGTTCTCCACCCCCGCCACGTCCTGCTGCCGGCCGCTGTGGCTCAGCTGCATGATGAAGCGGCAGTCGTGGCGGTGCACCGACTCGCCCACCGCGCGCCAGAACGGGATCTTGTCGTCGGCGTCGATGGTGGCGTAGCCGGGGATGATGCGGCCGCGGATGCTCACCGGGACGAACGAGCTGATGATGGCCCCCACGCCGCCGCGCGCGAACTTGGTCTCCCAGTTGATGCGCGCCTGGTTTCCCGAGCCGTCGTAGTTGTCGAAGCGGCCCGAGATGTTGCTGCGGAAGATGCGGTTCTTGACCGTGAGGCCGCCGGGAAAGGTCAGCGGGCGGAAGATCGGCTCGAAGGACATGGGGGGACACCTGCGCTGGGGGAGGTCGGCGGACCGGCGCCGCGGGGATGCGCTGATGGAGTCGCCTGCTGGCCGGGAACGAACGGGAAGATTGGAGCCGGGCTGTTTTTTATCGCGATCGCCGCGCGGGGCGGCCGGACGTCAGGGAGATGGAGCGGGATTTCGGGTCTCCGGTCCGCCGGCGGGGCGGGGAAGCCCCGGAATGGAACGGGGAGCGGACCGATTTACGGATGTTTGCAGCATCTTGCATGCCCGGCCCGGAGGATGGCCCGCGGTGTGAAAATTCCGCATGGATACACGGCTTTCGGTCGGGATGAAGCGCGCGGGCCCGGGGCGCTCCAGCCCCGCTTCGAGGCACCCGCGCCCCAGGTCGCGCCGGGGCGGGAAGCGGATGGCGGTCCGTTCTGAACGAGCGGGCCGTGCGCACCCCTTCGGCCTGCGGTGCTCGGCGCCGACCGAAGGATCCTGCCGGCGGAATCGTCGGGATGGATATCTGCCGCGGAGCTTGCCGCGATTCGATGGATGGTATGGATGGTGAGGTTGCGGCGTCCGCAAGTCAAGGAAAAAAATTCGGAAAAATTCTCCCGCGGCGGCGGTGCGCGCCCGAAGGGGGTCCGGCCGCGGACCACCCGGCGGAACCCTGGATGCCGCAGACCGCTGCGCCGGGCCGGGCAGGTTGCCCGCGACGTGGCGGCCGGCGGGTCCGGGGGAGCCGCGACCGGCCGCGAAGCGCCGCGGTCCGGGCGATGCGGAGAGCCTTTCCGGCACCCCGCATCCGAAGGGAAAACGAAGGCCTTGACGCCCGAATATCCCCGCTGCATCTTGCTAACAGCTCGACGGCGGTTCGGCGCCGGAGGGCACGGCGGCAGAGGTCGCTGGCTGCTGCCGAAGGCCCCACAGGCCATGGGGCTAAACCCCGAGATTCCCGCAAGGGAGCGAGGGGGCAAGGAGATGGATCCCGGTCGCCGCAAGTGGCGACGCCGAATCGTGGTGGATCTGGACCCGCCAGCGGAACGAAGCCTCCCGGTGCGATTTGCCGTGCCGGGGGGCTTCGTCTTTTTTTTCGTTTTTGTCCGGCGGACCCACGTCCGGAGCGAAAGAAAAACGAAGGCCTTGACGCCCGCCGGAGCGCGCTGCATCATGGGAACAGCTCGACGGCGTGTTCGGCGCCGGAGGGCGCGGCGGCAGAGGTCGCTGGCTGCTGCCAGAGTCCCCACAGGCCATGGGGCGAACCCCGAGATTCCCGCGAGGGAACGAGGGGACAAGGAGATGGATCCCGGTCGCCGCAAGTGGCGACGCCGAATCGTGGATCCGTACCCGCCAGCGGAACGAAGCCCCCCGGTGCGATTTGCCGCGCCGGGGGGCTTTGTCTTTTGCTGCGCTGGTCGATCCGTGGGCGTCCGCCGGCGGGGAGAGGCACGTCTTCCCGTACTTGCACGCGACGGCGACGGGCGGCAATCTATTCGGGCCGGAAGGCGCGGCGGGTGTCCGCCGCGCCCGTCCGACTGTCCACCTCTTTCCAGGAGGCGCCCCGTGAAGATCAGGCTGAACCCGGAATCGCTCGAGGTGCAGAGCTTCGAGCTTCCCGCCGAGGTGCTGCGGGAGCGGGGAACGGTGCAGGGGCACCAGCAGTCCCGGCCCATCGTCCAGTGCTACAGCCAGAACTCGTGCGTATTCCCGTGCACCCACGAGCCCGGCTGGTGCGTGTAGCGCCGGGGTGTCGAACGCAGAGGGTGCAGGGCGGAAAACGAGAGGACGCAGAGAACTTCGATCCGTTCTCTGCGTCCTCTCGTTTTTCTTCCCCGCGTGAGACCGCCGTTCCGTGATCCTACGGCGTTGCGGCGGGGATCTCGATGATAGTGCGGCCGCCGGGCTGCGCGGGGACGCGGGCGCGGAAGGTCCGGGTGAGCGCCGTGGGGTTCAGCGGTAGCTCGTGCACGCTGGTCTGGCTGGACCCGCCCTCGTACTTGAGCGTCGCCGCCACCACCACGCGCAGCTCGCCCGTGCCGGTGACGGCGAAGTCCACCTCGCGCGCCACCTCCTGCCCCGCCTGCGCCGCGCCCGTCCACGCGACGGCCTCGCCCGGCAGCGACAGCCCGCTCTCCCCGCTGATGTCGATCGTCATCGACGGCGCGTCCACCGTGGGTGTCGCGATGATGCGCACGCGCCGCCGCCCCGGCCCGGGGTCCGGCAGGGGGACGATCTCCACGTCCACCGGCGCGGCGATCTTTCCCTCTCCGCGGGCCAGGCGGAGGGTCCGCGGCTCCGCCGACTGCGCATCCGCCGCGCCGGCCATAGCCAGGGCGAGCAGGCAGGAATGGAGCAGCGTCCGTTTCATCGAGGCCTCGGGGCAGATTGGGTGGTGGAATCGTCTCAATACCGCGCGACCAGCGTAAAGGTGCCCTGGTGGGCGTTGCGGTCGCCCAGGCGGGGGCTGCCGGAGGCGCTCCAGCTGCGCACCTCCACGCGGTAGTAGCCGGCCGGCAGGCGCTGGGAGATGCGCTCCGTGTCGCCCACGCCGTTCACCGCGTTGGAGTGCGCCACCATCTCGCCCTCCGCGTCGTACAGGTACAGGTCCAGGTCGGCTCGGGTGGGCTCGCGCGCGTCGGTGATCTTCATCGTGATCGTCGCCTGCCGCGCTGCCGGCAGCTGGAACCAGTAGTGGGCGGACGATCCCCACAGGTTGCTGCGGCGGCTCCGGCGGCTGTCCACCGTGCCCGTGGCCGCGGTGCCGGAAGCCAGCGGCTCGGGAAAGGGCTCCGGCTCCCGCGGCTCCCGCCCCGGCGCGTAGCGGATGTCGCGCAGGGAAAGGCCTTCCTCCAGCAGCTGGTTCTGCTTGGTGAGCGTGGCCAGCACGTTGGCGAAGCGCAGCAGGTAGGCGTCCGGCTCCTTGCCCAGCTCCGTGAACGCCGTCCACAGCGGGGTGAACCCCAGCGCCAGCGGGTCCCGTTCCTCCACCCCGTCGTCGTACCAGTCCCACAGCAGCGAGCTCACCGAGTGCTCGCTCCAGATGCCCGGGCGGTCGCCGGAGCGCACGTTCTCTTCCAGGTCCACCGACAGCAGCACCATCTGCCTGCCCCGCAGCGCGCCGGTGTCGATGTAGTGCGCGCTTCCGGTCGCCGCCCCGCCGAAGAAGTTGCTCCACCCCTCCGACCACGCCAGCCGCGGGTCCAGCTGCTCGCCCAGGGCGTGGCTGCCGCCGGGGCTGGACTCGCGCGAAAAGCTGGTCATCAGGAAGTGCCCGTACTCGTGGGCGATCACGTGGTCGTCGTACTCGTCGCTGTCGCGCCCGCGGCGGCCGTTGATGTACGCCACCGCCTCCTTGAACTGGAAGAAGGTGCCGCCGGAGTAGGTGGTGTCCCAGCGGATCTCCACCGGCGGCAGCGTGACGTCCGGCGCCGCGGAGCGCACCAGCGCGTTGGCGCGCCAGATGGTCACGGCGATGTTGAACGCCCCCGCCACCCGCGTGCTGTCCGTGGCCAGCAGGTCGCGCTGCACGTCGCGCCGCGGCTGCGCGGCCAGAACCGGGGAGACGATGGACCACTCCGCGCGGTCGTCCGGGCGCACCACGGTGGCGTTCTCCGTCTGCGCCAGCGCGCGGACGTACGCCTGCGCCGCGCGGCGCATCGGCACGCGGACGGCGTAGGCGCCCTTCTCGTCCGTGAACCCGCTTCCCAGCACCGTGCGCGAGGGGGTCTCCACCACCTCTACCTTGATCCCCGCCGCCGGCGTGCGCACCGGCGCGTCCAGCTCCAGCCCGTTCCGTCCCGCCGGGACCTTCTCGTACAGGATGGTCCCGCGAAAGGTGGAGCTCTGCGCCCCGGCCGGGGCCGTCCACGCCAGGCTCGCCGCGATGCCGAGGAGGACCGGCGCACACCGCCAGGCGCGGCGCGCACGAGCGGCGGCGTTCACGGACGTTCCGGGGGCCGGCGGGAAGGTCACCACGGATGGGGGAAGAGGGCGGAGGTGATACGGCAGGGGGTGCAGGCCTCACAATCTGCTGTTTCTGCCCCCCTGTCAACAGCGAAGCGC
>DASTNU010000913.1:0-4241 GCA_035720605.1 Longimicrobium sp.
ATGCAGAAGCGCGAACAGTACCGCCTGTATCGGCGATAGAAGATCTGGCCTTCTTCGTTTCTGTGGGATGGGAAACGGCCGGCTTCCCCGCGGGAAAGCCGGCCGTCGTTTCATCCACCGCCCCGGGTCACTCGCAGGTGGAGCCGATCCAGGTGCAGTGGTAGGCGCAGGTGTACACCGGGTCGGGGAAGCTGGGGGCGTGGGCGGCCACCGTGCCGCGCTCCTCGGCCAGCTTGCTGGTGTCGAAGCTCTCCACTTCCAGCTTCTCGACGTTCAGGCTCAGCTTCTTCATCGGGCTCGTTTCCGGTGAGGGGAAAGGCTCGCGTGCGATCACTCGCAGGTGGTGCCCGGGTACCAGGTGCAGTGGTAGCGGCAGGTGTGGTTCGGGGAGGGGAAGGTCGCCGCGGGCGCGTGCGCGACCACCGTGCCCTCCGCGGCGGCCAGCCTGCTGGGCTCGAACGTCTCCACCTTCAGCGCATCGACGTTCAGGGTCAGCTTCTTCATCTGCTTCTCCGGCTGGAAGATACGATCGTGGCGCGGGAAAGGCCTCCCGCGCCGCAGGTACACGCATCGTAAGCAACCGCCCCGGTGGCTGTCCAGAGGCCGGAATGAATGGATCCGGCGTGAACGGAGCACCGCCGTCATCACCGGCGCCGCCGCGTTCACCCTGTACTCCGTCACCCCGTCACCCTGTCACCCCGTCACCCCGTCACCCACGCCCGGCGACTGCGCGCGGCGGAACCGCATCACCACCTCCTCCACCCACTTCTCCACGTCCTCGGCGTCCTTGCCGTGCAGCGCCGTCTCCTCCTGCTGCACGCCGCCGGGCGCGGTGCCGCCGCTGCGCTCCACCGCGGCGCCGACCACGGAGCGCCAGGTGGCGCGCTGGGCCACCTTGCCAAAGGCGCGCATCCCGATGCGGTCGATGAGGTCCGTGGAGCGGGTGAAGGAGCGGATCTCGAAGCGCACCACCTGCGGCGAAAGCTGCGTCACGTCGAAGCGGATGGCGCCGGAGAGCGGGTGCCCCTCCAGCGTCACCATGGTGAGGGTGCAGTCGGAGATGTCCATGCAGCGCACCTGGACGTGGCCGCGCAGGGGAATCTCCAGCGTCAGGGTGGCGCCTTCTTCCATCGCCGTGCGCGACCCCGGCTCCGCCCCCACCTCCAGCAGCCCCGACGGCGCCAGCGCGTAGAACTCGGTCCGCACCACCTCGAACAGCTCTTCCTGCGTCAGGCTGCTCCCGTGGATGTCGGCCCAGTAGCGCTGCCGGTGCAGCGTCCCGGTTCCGTCCGCGGGAAGCAGCTCCGGCAGCTCGTCCACCAGCCGCCCCAGCCCCTCGCCCAGCGTGGTGGGCGTCACGCCGAAGACCTCGGTGAGCCCGTTGGGCACGCCCTCGGGAAGGACGCTCCCCTCCCGCAGCATGATGATCTGGCCTTCCTTGACCGGGAAGTCGATGCCGACGGTCTCCAGGGCCTGCGTCCCCATGCGGGCCAGGAACTCGGGGACGGGCACCAGCACGGGGCTGCGCTGGGTGATCTTGCCCAGCAGCCGGATGACCTCGCGCATGGTGGTGACGTCCGGGCCCATCACCTCCACCGCCGTCTCGCGCGGCTCGTCGCGCTCCACCGCCCGCGCCAGGGCGAGGCCCAGGTCCCCCGACCACACCGGCTGAAAGGGCTGGTCCCCCGAGCCGATGAGCGGGATGACGGGGAGGGTGCGGACGAGCTTGAGCATCAGCGAGATGACCTCGTCCCCCGGCCCGTAGACGTTGCCGGGGCGCACCACCAGCCATCCCGGGGGAGCCTCGCGCCGCACCTCCTGCTCCGCCGCGTACTTGGACTGGTGGTAGGGCGACTCCCCCCGCTCCGCCCCGTGGGAGGACACGTACACGAAGCGGCGGACGCCCGCGCGCCTCGCCTCGCGGGCCAGCCGGCGGGTGCCCTCGACGTGGATGGACTGGAAGGTGGAGTCCGGCGGGCTTTCGGCCACGATTCCCGCCACGTGCAGAACGGCGCCGCACCCCTCCGCCGCGCCCGCCACCGCCTCGTCGCTGGCGATGCTGCCGGCGTGCGGCTCCACCCCTGCCGCCCACTGCCGCGCGTCGTCGTCCGCGTGCCGCGACAGCAGCCGCACCGTGTGCCCCGCCCGGATCAGCTCGTCCACCGCGGCCTTGCCGACGGTCCCACTTCCCCCGGTCACCAGCACCCGCATCCCCGCCTCCCGGTTGTCGGATGTTTCACGCCGCGGCCGACGGGGCAACTCACGTACCGCCGCACGCTCTTCGGGTCCCTCCGGGCCGCCCATCGGGCAGGTGACGGGGCGGCGAACCACGGAAGACGCCGGATTTCACATCATGGCCCAAAAGGCACCGATGATCGAGTTTCCGGTAACTGCAAGCGTTTGCGTCGCTTACGTCATCCGTGAAAGATTAGGCTGGCTTATTAATGATGAATCGCTCATAATGTGTTCGTCCCACGAAACACAAATCGGCCCACCCGGCGCTCGTGAACGCGTCGGGCGCCCCTGCATGCAGCGCCGTCTGCGCCGGGGCGGCTAACACCAACCTACCCAACCTGTCCGGAGCCGAGACGCACATGGAAGCATCCCCTCCCAACCGCCCCCGCAAGCCGCGCCGCCGCTGGCGCTGGCACGTGCCGCCAGCACTGGTGCACGGCGGCGAGAGCCTGGAAGGAGCGCAGGTGCTGGACGAGGTGCAGGGCCCGCTGGGCCTGTTGCTCTGGGAAACGTACCGCGACGTGGCGCTCTGGTCGGCCACCGCGCCGGAAGACCGGGGAGGGCTGTTCGCCGCGGGCGCGACCGCGGCGCGCAGGGCGGAGCTGGAAGCGGCGGGCGCGGACCCGGCGCTTGAGCGGGCGCTGCGGGGCGCGTCCGCGGTGCTCGCGGACGCGGCGGGGGCGCAGGAGCAGGACGTGATGACCGCCTGCCGACAGGCGGCGGACTGGGCGGAGCAGCGCGGGCTGCTGGCCACGGCGGTCACCCTGGCCACGGCGGCGGCGCTGGCCTCGCCCGCGCATGCCGGGGCGGCGTTCCGCGTGGGGCAGATCGCGCGCAACAAGGGAGAGAACGCGCGGGCCGAGACCTGGTTCCGCCGGGCCATAGGCCTGGGGCGGCAGGCCAAGGACTGGCTCAGCTACTCCGAGGCGTTCCTGGGGCTGGGGAACCTGTACAAGCTGCGCGGAAACTTTCCCGCGGCCCGGCGCTTCTACATCCGCGGCCTGCGCGCCGCGCGGCGCCACGCCCTGCGCGACGTGCAGGGGCGGGCGCTGCACGACATGTTCACCATCGCCGTGGAGATCAGCTCTGCCGCGGAGGCGCAGGAGCTGGCGCGGCTGGCGTTCCGGGCTTACGGACCCCGGCACCCCAAGCTGCCGGCGCTGGCGCACGACGTCGCCTATTTCTGGATGAGCCAGGGCCTCTTCGAGCCGGCGCTGGAGGTGCTGCGCGCGGGGCTGCCCCACCTGCACCACCCCAACGAGCGCATCATGTGCGTGGGGAACGTGGGCCGCGCGGCGGGCGCCACGGGCGATCGCGCGGGCTTCGACGACGCCTGGGAGCAGGTCTGGGCCGCCGCGCCGGAGTGGGACCGACTGCCGCTGGCGGCGCAGGCACTGGTGCAGCTGGCCCACGGCGCCAGCAGCCTGCGCGACTGGGCGCGGGCGGAGCGGGCGGCGGAGGGCGCGCGCGATCTGGGGCAGCGCAAGGGGATGGGCGCGGTGGTGCTGGAGTCGGAGGCGGTGCTGGACGCGGCGCGCCGCAAGAAGAACCTGGAGAAGCCCGCCGCCGCGGAGGCCGCCCCCGAGGACACCGAGGACCTGGCCGCCGACTTCGTGCGCTCCCTGCGCACGCCCGCCGGGAGGTAGACGCGAGCGTTCCCCCCGGACCGTTGAACGAAACCGAGGGCGCAGGGGACTTCACGATCCTCTGCGCCCTCGCTGCGCCGGATCGGTTCCCCAACCGGACCGATCGATCCCCCCGGAGCGGGGACTGCACGTGAAAGCCTCTCATCCCAACCATCCCCCAAAGCAGCGCCACTGGCTCGTACCGCCCGCGCTGGCGCATGGCGGAGAGTCCCTGGAAGGAGCGCAGGTACTGGACGAGGTGCGGGACCCGCTGGGGCTGCTGCTGTGGGAGACGTACCGCGACGTAGCGCTGTGGACCTCGACGCCGAAGAAGGACCGCGTCAGGCTGTTCGCCGCGGGCGCCGCGGCGGCGCGCCGTGC
>DASTNU010000914.1:0-6681 GCA_035720605.1 Longimicrobium sp.
CCCGCTGAACGGCGAGGGGCCGCGGGACGTGCTGCCGCTGCAGGTGGTGACCAGCGGCGACCGCGCCGCGGAGTTCATCGAGCGCCGCAACCAGGGCGGCGACTACAGCGAAGGCTACTTCCTGCACGGGTTCAGCGTGCAGGCGGCGGAGGGGACGGCGGAGTACGTAAACCGCCGCGTGCGCCAGGAGCTGGGGATCGGCGAGGAGCGCGGGCTGCGCTACAGCTGGGGGTACCCGGCGTGCCCGGACGTGGAGCAGCACGAGACGCTCTTCCGCATCCTGCCGGTGACGGAGGCCATCGGCGTGGGGCTGACGGCGGGGTACCAGCTGGACCCGGAGCAGTCGACGGCCGCGCTGGTGGTGCACCACCCGGCGGCGAAGTACTTCTCGACGCAGTGAGTGGTGACGGGGTGAGGGGGTGAGGGGGGGTGAGAGGCGCGGCGGAAGCCACGCGCGCCATGGCAGGCTTCGAGGTTTGAGAAGCGTTGACCCCACCGCCCGCTTCGCGGGAGGTCCTCTCCCCCGCCGACCTGCGCCGCTCGTTCCTCGCGGCTCGGCGGCGACCCCTCCCCCAACTTCGGGGGAGGGGTGGCAGGGACGGTCCGTCGCGTGCCGGCGGTCTCCCAGGAGGGGAGAGTAGATCGTTCTTTCAGGTTGGTGGAGCAAGAGCCAGCCATCACGACGGACCACTCCCCTCTCCCGCGCAGTTTGCGGGAGAGGGGCCGGGGGTGAGGGGTCCGCGCGAAGCGCGACGCCGTTGCAGTTGCAGTTCTCCCCCTCTCCTCGCGCCGTTTGCGAGGGGAGGGGGCCGGGGGGAGGGGCCCCCGTGGGCGGCAAGATGCCGGCCCGGGTGCTGGGAGACGGCGCCCCACCCAACCTCCCCCAGGGGTTTTGGGGGGAGGTTGGCGAGGGCTACGAGCCCGGAGGGGGCGCGCTCGGCGCGCCGGAGCGATCGGATACAGGGGCGTTCGGCAGGAAACGTGCAGGCGCGGAACCGTTTGCATCGGAAATCCCACCGCCGCACCGCCGGCCCAGCCGCAAGGAGGAGCCCATCGCCACCGCGTACGACACCCGCGTAGACCAGGCGCTCAAGACCAACAAACGGCAGTCGCGCATGGTCAGCATCGCCATCATCGTCATCGGGCTGCTGGTGGTCGCGGGCGGGCTGCTCTTTGGCCGCAGCCGGCGCGAAAGCAAGGCAGCCGGCCTGGTGGTGGGCGACGACAGCACCGCGGTGGTGCGGCTGCTGGGCGCCCCGCCCCACCGCTGCGAGGCCAGCAACCTGGCCCACCTGACGGACCAGTTCGCGGCGGACACGCCGCGGCCCACCATCGACGAGGAGCTGGCACGGCTGCGGCGCGGCACGGTGGGGCGCTGGGTGTATCCCCGCGGGCAGGGGTGCGTGCCCGACGACGGCGCCACCGAGATCGGGCTGGACCGGCAGGGCCGCGTGCTGTGGGTGGTGCCCACCCACGACAAGCGCCCGCTGAAGTACGAGGGCGCCCCCGGCTGATCCCGGCCGGGGGCCGGACCACGGAAAGCTTTCCGATGCGCGACTTCCGCCTTCTCCTGGCGGACGGCCGTCCCCACCTCTTCGACGGGGCCATGGGGACCATGCTGTACGCCAGGGGTGTCTACATCAACCGCTGCTACGACGAGCTCTCGCTCACCCAGCCGGACCTGGTGCGCGACATCCACCGCGCGTACGTCAAGGCCGGCGCGGAAATCCTGGAGACCAACACGTACGGCGCCAACCGGGCCAAGCTCGCCCGCCACGGGCTGGAGGACCGGCTGCGCGACATCAACCTGGCCGCCGCCCGCGTGGCGCGCGACGCGGCCGGCGAGCGCGCCTGCGTGGCCGGCGCCATCGGCCCGCTGGGGGTGCGCATCGAGCCGTACGGCCCCACCTCCCTCGCGGAGGCCCGCGGCTTCTTCCGCGAGCAGGCGGCGGCGCTGGCGGAGGGCGGCGTGGACCTCTTCGTCCTGGAGACCTTCGCGGACGTGGAGGAGATCCAGCAGGCCATCCTGGGCGTCCGCGACGCCTCGGCCCTCCCCATCGTGGCGCAGCTGGCGATCCGCGAGGACGGGCGCACCGCGTACGGCACCGACGCCGCCCAGATCGCGGAGCGGCTGACGGAGTGGGGCGCGGACGTGGTCGGCCTCAACTGCAGCGTGGGCCCCAGCGCCATGCTGAACGCGGCGGACCGGCTGCTGGGCGGGACGGACCGCCCAGTATCGATGCAGCCCAACGCGGGGCTGCCGCGGGAGGTGGAGGGGCGCACGATGTACATGGCCTCGCCCGAGTACATGGCCAGCTACGCGGCGCGGATGATCCGCAAGGGCGTGCGCTTCGTGGGCGGCTGCTGCGGCACCACGCCCGAGCACGTGGCGGCCATGGCGGGGGCGGTGCGGATGCTGGCGCCGGCGTCGGAGCCGCGCATCACGGTGACGATGGAGGGCGACGGCGCCCCGCCGGCCGAGCCGGCGCCGCTGGCGGAGCGCTCCGCCTGGGGGCGCAAGCTGGCGGCGGGCGAGTTCCTGACCACGGTGGAGATCGTCCCCCCGCGCGGCGCCAACCCCGACTCCATGCTGGACGGGGTGCGGCTGCTGAAGGCGGCGGGGGTGGACGGCGTCAATGTCCCCGACGGGCCGCGCGCGCAGTCGCGGATGGGCGCGCTGGCCACCGCGATCCTCATCCAGCAGCGGGTGGGGATCGAGGCGGTGGTGCACTACTGCTGCCGCGACCGCAACCTGCTGGGGATGCTGAGCGACCTGCTGGGCGCGCAGGCGCTGGGGCTGCGCAACCTGCTGCTCATCACCGGCGACCCGCCCAAGATGGGCCCGTACCCCGACGCCACGGCGGTCTTCGACATCGACGCCATCGGCCTGACCAACCTGGTGTCGCGGCTGAACCGCGGGCTGGACCCCGGCGGCAACGCCCTGGGCGAGCCCACCCAGTTCGTCGTGGGCGTGGGCGTGAACCCGGGGGCGGAGGACTTCGAGCACGAGATGCGGCGCTTCTACTGGAAGGTGGAGGCGGGGGCGGAGTACTGCATCACGCAGCCCGTCTTCGACCTGCGCCAGCTGGAGCAGTTCGTCCGCAGGATCGACCGGGACGGCATCCGCATCCCGGTGATCGCGGGGATCTGGCCGCTGGTCTCCGCGCGCAACGCGGAGTTCCTGGCCAACGAGGTGCCGGGCGTGATCGTCCCGGAGCCGGTGATGGCGCGGATGCGCATCGCCAGCGCGGAGGGGAAGGAGCGCGGCACCGACGAGGGGACGGCCATCGCCCGGGAGATGCTGGCGGACGCGCTGCCGCTGATCCAGGGAGTGCAGGTGAGCGCCCCGTTCGGAAAGGTCCCGCTGGCGCTGCGCGTCTTCGAGGCCATCCCCGGCTGGAGCGTCGCGGCGGCGGAGAAGGAAGCGGAGGCGCTGCGGGTTCCGGCGTAGGGAGAAAGAAGGGTTCACGCGGAGGACGCGGAGGAACGAAGAGAGGACGCGGAGAACGGATCGACGCTCTCCGCGTCCTCGATCTTTTCCTCCGCGTCCTCCGCGTGCTGCTCTTCCCGCGGTTCAGCAGGAGGTGGAGTGGTAGGGGATGAGGACCTGCTTGGACGGGCTGGCCTGCAGGCTGTTGGCGTCGGTGACGGTGAGGACCAGGTACACGCTCCCCGTGCCGCCCCACGATCCGTAGTAGTAGCCGGTGGCCTGCACGCTCGCGCTGGTGGTGCCGCTCAGGCTCAGGTAGCCGTTGGTGGCCCCGACGATGGACCAGGAGTAGCTGTACGGCGGCGTGCCCCCGCTCACGGTGCTGGTGAAGGTGCAGGTGGTGTAGTTCCCCACGCTGCCGGGCCCGTTGATGCTCGCCGTCAGCGACTGGATCTGGACCGGCTCGCCGGGGCCGCCGGGACGGCCGCCGCGGGCGAGCACCGCCTCCGCGTCCGGCGCGGGGGCGACGGCATCGGCGCACGCGGACAGCACGAGCGCGACGGCGAGAAGGGAAAGCGTTCTGCGCATGGGATCGCTCCTGTTCGGGAATCTGGCCGGGGTCGTCAGTTGCAGCCGACGGCGGTGCTGTAGAGCGTCATGTACCTGGTGGTGCTGGCGGTGAGGCTGTTGGCGTCGGTGACCTCCAGGAAGAGCCAGATGGTCGTGCTCGTCCCGCCGCCCGTGTAGTAGCCGGTCCCGTGAAAGACGTTGGAGGGTCCCGCGCCGCCCACGAAGTACGAGTTGGGGCCCGAGTACGACGGCACCCACCGGTAGGAGTACGGCGCCGTCCCTCCGCTGGCGGATCCCGTGTAGTCGCACGTCTGCGCATTGCCCACGCTGCTGGGCCCGCTGATCCCGGCCGTCAGCGACTGGACCTGGATCGGGTCCGTGGGCGCGCCGGGGCGGCCGCCGCGCGCCTGGAGCGCATCGGCCGCCGCGGGCGCCAGGGGTGCCTGGGCGTCCTGGCACGCCGCGCCCAGAACCAGGAGGAGGGGAAGCATTCTGCGCATGGGCTTGCTCCGTCCGAGGTTGCGCCGGCGCGCGTCGCCGTGCGGCTGCGTCCAGGACGAGAGGCACCTCTGCCGCGCGATGGGCACAGGCAAAATGTCCTGATACAAGCTCGCACAGCAGGCGCTCTGCTCTCCCTGGATATCTGCCGGCGAGAAAAGAGGGCATCGATCCGACGGTAATTCACGTCGGGAAAAGATGCAAGGCGCACGTCGTCCGGATACGGCGGAGGGCCCCTCCCCCCGACCCCCTCCCCGCACAAACTGCGTGCGGAGAGGGGGAGAGAAGCGCACGACAGATCGAGGTGCCGGGGATGGGGGGCGTCACGTCGGACTCATCCGAAGCGCTCGGAGGCCTCGTCCATCACCCCTCCCCCGAAGTTGGGGGAGGGGTCGCCCACCCTTTGCGAGGAACGAGCAAACGGCCGGGCGGGGGAGAGGGCCCCCGCGGACGCAGTGGGTACCCTGCCGTTCTCCCTCCCCACTTTCGCACTCTCGCACTCTCGCACTTTTCGCCCCCGCCTCTTGCGCGCCGCCGCCCGCACGGCGTAGTTCTCGCGTCGAGAACATCGACCGTTCCTCATCCTCCGACTCCCGCGCCGTGACCGACGAAGCCAGGGTTCCCGTCGACGAGCCCGTGCCCGAGTGGGCGGTGCGGTACAACGCCGGCGACTACCCGCGCCAGGCCGTCACCGGCGACGCGGTGGCGCTGGCGCTGGACACCACGGGGCCGCACGGCACCGTCCGCGCGCTGCTGGTGGAGCGTGGCGGCGAGCCGTACCGGGGGCTGGACGCGTGGCCCGGCGGCTTCATGGAGTGGCAGGACGACGCCGACACCCGCCAGGCCGCCATCCGCGAACTGCGCGAGGAGACGGGCGTCGAGGCGCCGGAGTTCGTGGAGGCCTTGGGCAGCTACAGCCGCAACGGCCGCGACCCCCGCCAGTTCGCCGGCTACCGCGATCCCGCCTCGGGCCGGTGGGTCGCCCGGGGGGCGCGGGTGACCACGGCGGCGTACCTGATGCTCACGCACGACCCGCGCGGCCCGGCGGCGCCCACCGGCGCGGACGACGCGGCCAGCGCCCACTGGGCGGACGTGTACGGCTACCTGCCGTGGGAGGACCTGCGCGACGGCACGCGCGAGCGGTGCGCCGGCGTCGCGTCCGCGCTGTGGGCGTGGGCGGGGGAGGACGCGGGGCGGCGGGCGCGCGTGGACGACCTCTTCGGCCTGGCGGAGTGGAACGAGGAGCGCACGGCGGAGCGGTGGGCGCTGCTGATGGAGGCCGGGCTGGTGCCGGAGGCGCGGCGGGACCGGTGGGGGAGGGCGGAGCCGCGGGAGGGGGACGCGGCGTTCGGGCGCGCGATGGCGTTCGACCACCGCGAGATCCTGGCCGACGCGCTGGGGCGCATCCGTGGCAAGATCAAGTACACCCCCGCCGCGCTGATGGCGCTCACCGGGCCGGAGGCCACCCTGGACGAGCTGCAGGCCGCCTGCGAGGCCATCGCCGGGCGGCCGCTGCACCGCAGCAACTTTCGCCGCGCGGTGGCGCCCAGCGGACGCGGCAAGTCGCGCGCGCCGCGCATCGTCGCGCGCACGGGGCGGCGGCGGCCGCGGCTGGGGCGCGGCCCCGGCGTGGCGCCGGAGGTCTACCGCTTTCTCCCGGACGCCGTGCGCGCCCGGCTGGACACCTCCATCCGCTTTCCGTGGCTCCCGCTGGCGTGACGGAAGCCGCCCGCCCGCACACGATCCTTGACGCGGAGGAGCGGGTGGATTATTCTCGTGATGAGAACGAATGACCGAGGCCCTCCTGACCCGGCGAGCGATGAACGGCACACCGACCGATGCGGCGGAGCGGCGCCAGGTGCTGCACGAGGGCTTTCGCCGCTTTCCGTGCGAGCTGTTCCAGTTCGACCCGCGCATCCGCACCGGGTGGCTCTCCGACCGCTACTTCGTGCGCACGGCCAGCACGCTGCGCCACGCCGGCCGCGACCCCGTCATCACCATGCAGGTGTTCGCCAAGCGGCGCGGCGTGCTGGCGGGGGTGTACGAGGCCGTGCGGCTGCTGCAGTCGCAGCTGGCCCCCGGCTTCGACTACCGGGAGCTGGAGGTGGACACGCTGCTGGAGGGCGACGCCATCAACCAGGGCGGCGACGACGAGTGGGAGCCGGTGATGCACGTCACCGGCC
>DASTNU010000915.1:0-2384 GCA_035720605.1 Longimicrobium sp.
GGTGGCCGTGTCGACCAGGTTGCCGTTCATCAGCGCGGCCATGCGCAGCCCGAACGTGTTCCCGGCGATGGCGACCCCGTCGGTGAACTGCGCCATGCTGAACGCCGCGGCCACGGTGGTGAGCTCGTTGATGACGATCGATCCACCGATCTGCCGGCCGATGATCGTCACCAGCGCCACGCCGCCGCTCACCTGTGCGACCGCGTAGAAGAAGGTGCTGGCGGTCGGATCGGCGATGCTGATGGAGAACGTGCCGTCCCCCGCCGTCGTCGCGTTTCCCACGGGGATGGGGGCGGCCAGGGTGGCCTCGTACACGTTCACGGTCGCGCCGGCCAGGGGAAGGGGCTGCTGGTCGCCCGACTGCACGGTTCCCGCGAGTTCGGTTGCCATGGGTGGGATGATCTCCTGTATTGACCGGCGAACCGGAATGCTCCTTCGCGCTGCCGTGGGCGACGAAGGCGCGGACCAGGGTGGAGCCGCGGTGCGGAATCGGGGGGATTGCGTCGGGCAGGGTGCGGGTCCGGCACACGGAACGCGCCAGCGGATGGAAAGAAGCAGGGTGCGGGCCCCCGGCGCAAGGAAATTCGTTTGTTCATGACGATCCGGCCCGGCGCGCCCGTGCGCCCCGGCCACGGTACCACAGGTTCGCCGTCAGCGGTTCACCGGCTGGATTCAGCGGATCGCCATCGCCGGGATGCGGTTGATCCCCTTCCGCTTGACGCCGGGGGCCGTCGGCGGGAAGATGACCGTGGGCCGATCCGCCCCACGCCGCCGCACCCGCCTGGAGCCGAATGGACGAATCGACGAGCGCCGGGCAGCCGCGCCGGTGGGGAAGGTGGTGGCTGATCGCGACGGCCTGGTGGACCATCGAGGGGCTCACCGACGCCACCGGCTACGTGCGCATGGCGCAGGCGTCGGGCGACGCGCTGGCGTGGGAGCACGCGCTGCGCAGCGCCCTGGGGAGCGCGTGGCTGTGGATTCCGCTCACCCTGCTGGCGCTGTGGGTGGCGGACCGCTGGCCGCTGGACCGTGACGGCTGGCTGCGCCGCCTGCCGGTGCACCTGGCCGCGTCGGTTGCGGTGTGCGTGGTCCGCGCCGTGGCCGTGGTGCTGCTGAACGGGTGGGGGCGGTGGTATGCGCGCCTTCCCGGCTTCGGGGAGATGCTGCTCACCAGCTTCATCAACAACCTGCTGCTGTTCTGGATGCTGGTGGGCGTGGGCCACGCGCTGGTGTACGCCCGCCGCTACCGCGAGCGCGACGAGCAGCTGGCCCGCGCGCAGTTGAACGCGCTGCGCATGCAGCTGCACCCGCACTTCCTGTTCAACGCGCTGAACACCGTCAGCACCTACGTCCGCGCCGACCCCGATACGGCGGAGCGGATGATCGCGCGCCTGGGCCAGCTGCTGCGCCACGCGCTGGCGGGCGGCGCCGCGCACGAGGTGCCGCTGCACGAGGAGCTGCAGGTGGCGCGGGCGTACCTGGAGATCGAGCAGGCGCGCTTCGAGGACCGGCTGCGCGTGCGGTGGGACGTGGACCCGGACACGCACGCCGCGTGTGTCCCCGCCCTCCTGCTGCAGCCGCTGGTGGAGAACGCCGTGCGGCACGGCATCGCGCCGCGCGCCGCCGCCGGCACCATCGAGATCGCGGCGCAGCGGCGCGACGGCACCCTGGTCCTCTCCGTGCGCGACGACGGCGTGGGCCTGCCGGACGGGCCGTCTCGCGAGGGTGTGGGGCTGGGCAACACGCGGGCGCGGCTGCGCCAGCTGTACGGCGGGCGGCACACCCTGGAGCTCAGCGGCGGCCCGGGCGCCGGCACCTGCGTCCGCGTGACCCTTCCCTTCCGCGAGGAACCTGCCTGAGCGGATGTTTGCCAACCTCCAGGAGGATCGCGAATCGGCGTTGTCATCCTGACGGAGGGTGTGTTCAAGAATCAGCTTAACCGCTTGATTCCTGAGGGAGGCGCCGCGCCGAACCCTCTGCTGCGCAAGCACTTTGGCGCCGACCGAAGGATCTTGCCGGCAGAACCGTGGGGGCTGAATCTCTGCCCCCGTGCCCGCCCCTCGCTGGCGGAGAGCAGATCCTTCGGTCGCGCGCAAGCCGTTGTGAGGCTTCTAATTCCGGGTGTGCGCTCCCTCAGGAAAACAAACGCTGTTACGACGGGATGGAGGTTTTGGCAACACCCTCTCAGCTCAGGGAAGATGACCACCGGTACCAGGTCTGGCACCCGCTGAACCGCTCCGAGGATGACGATGGGGATGGACGATCCGATCACCGTGCTGGTCGCCGACGACGAGCCGCCGGCCCGACGCGGCATTCGCGCGCTGCTGCAGCCGCACGCCGACGTGCGCGTGGTGGGCGAGGCGGGGAGCGGGCGCGAGACGGTG
>DASTNU010000916.1:0-2736 GCA_035720605.1 Longimicrobium sp.
CCACGTGCGTCTTCAGGCGGCGCAGCGGCAGGCCGTACTGCAGCGCGTCGGGCTCGGTGTGCAGCACGTGCTCCGCGGCGCGCGCGTACGCGGTGACGGGAAAGAGCTCCGCCGCGGGCATGCCCAGGGCGAAGGAAAGCAGCCCCGGCCGCCCCAGCAGCGTGTGGATCTCGCGCAGCGACGACTGCTTCATCTGCCGCGTCCAGTCGGCCAGCGGAATCTGCTCCGCGGGGGGTGTGAGCGTGGACATGGGTTCCTTTCTCGGGTCAGTTCAGCGCGGGAGACCCGCGGCGGCGGTCAGGCGCCCCCCGCGGTGCCGGCAGACCTCCGTCACGCGCCCCGCGTCCTCCATCTCGCCGTCCGCCAGCCGCCGGACCGGTTCATCCAGCGCCTGCCGATCGACCATCACACGACGCGGAGTGGTGACGATATTCGCGCACGCTGTCGTATTCGGCGCACCTCGTAGCAGATGCTTCGAGCGACGGCCGGCACCGGATCATCCGGGGCGGCACGAACGACTCCGCCGCCTGCTCTTCGCGGAATCGCGCTCACGTCCGGTTTGCCACGGATCGGAGAAGCACCTGAGCCGTTCTAAATATTACGTCGTGAATCGTATGGTGTAAAGCCTCGCATCCCGTTCTCCCGATCCCGGACGCTCGTTCGAGAGGGGGCGCCCGGGGTATCAGTCGATCCCGGGTGCCCCTCATGCTGCTACGGCTGGCATCCTCCTGGCGTGCCCCATGTGCGGCGGTGGTGACGATCGTTCGCCAATCCTCGTCTTGCGCTGCATCCGAGCGCGCGTGGCTGGGGGGAAGGCTTGTGCACCGGGGCAGGGTGATCGAAATTGGAAGAGAAGCTTCCAAATTGGGGCCGGGGGGAGACGCAGATGCGGACGTGGGTGCAGCAGGTGGCGCGCGGTGGCGGCGCGGCGTGGGTGGCGGATCCGGACGAGCCGGGTCCGCACTTTCGCCCGTCCTCTCACGCGCCCGCCGTGGAGCTTCCGTTCCGGCTGCACGCCGACGTGGTGGAGGAGCTGCTGGAGCGCCTGCCGCCGCTGGTCGATGCCCCGCGCTTCGACGCACGCCACGTGCGCGAGGCGGAGCCGTGCGCGCTGCTCACGCTCACCCTGCTGGCGGCCTCGCACGGCGTGGAGCCGCCGGCGCTCCCCGTGCCTGCGGACGCGCTCATCGCGCCGGTGAGGATCGAGGATGCCGCGGAGCTGGCGGCGTTCCTGGAGCGGGCCGGCGGGACGGACTTCCTGGAGCGGCTGGCGGGGTGGGGATGGAGTCCGGGGGATGCGCGCGACCTCGCCTCCCTCGCGGGCGAGCTGGCGCGCAACGCGGTGGAGCACGGCGGCGCCGCGGCGTGGGCGGGCGCGTGGCGCTGCGCCGGCGAGCTGCGGATCGCCGTCGCGGATTCGGGGATGGGCTTCGGCGGGTCGCTGGGGATGGCGGACGAGGAGGATGCGCTGCTCCGTGGCCTGGTGCACGGCGCCAGCCGGCGGGGCGGACGCCGCCGCGGCGGGTTGATGCGGGTGAGCGCGCTGGTGGCGGCGATGGGAGGGACGATGCGCGTCCGCAGCCGCACCGTCGTCCTTTCCGGCGCGCCGACGTGGCAGGACCCCTCGGTCCGCTCGCAGCTCCCCTTCCTCCCCGGCGTGCAGGTGGAGGTCGTGCTCCCGCCGCCGGCGCCCCGGCCGCGGTCGAGCGGCTGAAGCCGCCGCAACTACGGCGGAAAGCCCCGCAAACTGCGCGGGGCTTCAACTGCTTTGCCTGCAAGGAGTCGTTGTCCTGAGAAGGTGTCGCTAAACCCGGAGACTGCGAAGCAGCGTTGTCTTCCTGAGGAGCGCACGCGAGTAACCCGAAGCATGCAGCCGCTTGCGCGCGACCGAAGGATCTCCTCGCCGCCAGCGAGGGGCAGGCTCGACGGCAGAAACTCAGCCCCCGCGATGTTGCCGGCAAGATCCTTCGGTCGGCGCCAAGGTACCGTGCGTGCTGAAGTTACACGCGGCGCCTCCCTCAGGAAAACAATCGCCGGCGCGAGGGTTAGCGACACATTCTGCGGGAGGCGCCGGGCGGTCCTGGCGGTCTCGGCGAAGGATCTACTCGTCCTGACTGGTGGCCGGCTCCGCGCGACGAGCGCCGCGTCCGGGCCGTTCACGCAAACGCGGAGGACGCGGAGACAACCTCTCCGCGCCTCCGCGTCGGTCCTCGTTCCTGTAGCTGATCAGCGCGGCGCGTGGTCCACGCGGGTGACGCGGAAGGGGTACCAGTGCCGCTCCCGCTCCGCGCGGACGCGGATCTCCCCGCTTCCGGCCGGGCGCAGCACCAGGTCCGCGAAGCGCTCGTCCTCCGCCAGCAGCTCCGTGGGGATGAACTCCTGCTCCAGCACCTGCTCCGCCGCGTGCCGCAGCTCCTTGGCCGTGGTGAACATCACGCCCAGCAGCTCGTCCGCCGTCTCCGCTTCCTCGCTCGCGCCATCCGCCTGCGTGTGCCAGCTTCTCACGTCGACCTCCGGGAGTGTCGCTTCCGTGAATTTGGAAGACTTGCTTACAATTTAACCACGACTCCCGAAACGACAAGTGGCACGTGCGTGGGAACGGGGCGTCCGGAAGCGGGAAACGTCCGCAAGCGGTAGTGGCTACTCGGGATCCAGCGGCAGCCGGTACCCTTCCACCAGCTCCGCTCCCTCGGGCTGAAAGTCGTGCTGCGGTGCGCGCACGAAGCCCATCCGCTG
>DASTNU010000917.1:0-2880 GCA_035720605.1 Longimicrobium sp.
CGGACCCGGCTCGGCAACGACGACGCGACCGAGGCGGGTGTCGTCGCCGACGAGCTGCGCAAGATCGTGCTGCTGCGGCTGCGGAAGGTGGTCGAGGCATGAGCGCCATCACCACGCACGTCCTGGACACCTCGCGCGGGCGGCCCGCGGCCGGCGTGGTGGTGCGGCTGGAGCGCGGGGCCGCCGTGCTGGCCAGCGGCCGCACCGACGCCGACGGGCGCCTGCGCGACCTGCTTCCGGAGCACGTGCCGCTGCACCCGGGTGTCTACCGCCTGGTCTTCGACACCGGCGTCTACTTTCGCGACCAGGCGCTGGAGGCGTTCTATCCGCACGTCGCCATCGACTTCGAGGTGCGCGACCCCGCCCAGCACTACCACGTGCCGCTGCTGCTGAGCCCGTTCGGCTACTCCACCTACCGCGGAAGCTGACCCGCAGAGACGCCGCCCATGAGCCCGGCCGTTCGAGAGCTGCTGGACCTGGTGTTCCGCTGGATCCACGTGATCGCCGGGATCATGTGGATCGGCAACTCCATGCTGTGGAACTGGATGGACCGCAACCTGGAGCCCTCGCGCCAGGGGCGGCCGGGGATCGCGGGCGAGATCTGGCTGCTGCACAGCGGCGGCTTCTACTACGTGCAGAAGGACCTGACCGGCTGGGACCGCGGGCGCCCGCTGCACTGGTTCAAGTGGCAGGCGTACACCACCTGGCTCAGCGGCGCCGCGCTCCTGGTGGTGGTCTACTACCTGAGCACGGGGTCGCTGCTGGCGGACGCGTCCGCCTCCGGCCTGAGCCACGGCGCGGCGGTGGGGATCGGCGTGGGAGTGGTCGTCGGGGGATGGATCGTCTACGACGCGCTGCTCAGCCGCATCCTGGACCGCGCCGGGGCCATGGGGGCGCTCATCGGGCTGGCGGCGGTGATGGGGGTGGCGTACGGGCTGGCGCAGGTGTTCAGCGGCCGCGCGGCGTTCCTGCACGTCGGGGCGATGCTGGGCACGCTGATGGCGGGGAACGTGGGCCACCACATCATGCCCTCGCAGCGCAAGCTGGTGGATGCGGTCGAAGCGGGCCGCGAGCCGGACCCGGCGCCCGCGAAGCTGGCCAAGTCGCGGTCGATCCACAACAACTACATCACCTTCCCGGTGATCGTGCTCATGCTGAGCAGCCACTTTCCCGGGATCTACGGCCACCGGCTCAACTGGCTGCTGCTTGGCATCCTGGCCGCGGGCGGCGCGGGGGTGCGGCACGTGATGAACGTCCGCTTCACCTATCCCCAGTGGAAGCCGGCCCTGGCCGCCGTCGTCGCCGCGTCGCTCGCCGCGCTCTACCTGGTGGGCGCCGCTCCCTCGCGCGCCGCGGTGGCGGATGAGGGCGGGGAGCGCGTCGCCGCCGCGCAGGCGCACGCCGTCATCCAGAAGCGCTGCACCGTCTGCCACAGCGCCAGCCCGGCCGACCTCAGCTTCGGCCCGGCGCCCACCGCCGTCCCCTTCGACACGCCGGAGCAGATCCGCGCCCGCATCGACCGCATCCGCGCCCGCGCCGTGGAGACGCAGACCATGCCGCCGGCGAACAAGACGCACATCACCGACGAAGAACGTGCCCTCCTCGCCCGCTGGATCGCCCAGGGCGCGCGGGAATAGCCGGCTCTACCCGCCGGATGGCGGGGCATCCTTCACATCGAGGCTCTCATGCGTCCCGCGCACCTCTGCTTCGCGATTCTGCTCGGTTCCAGCGCATCCTGCGGCGGCGATGGCGCCGGCGACGCGAAGTCTGCTGACTCCACGGCGGTCGGGCGGCTGACCTATGCGGAGTGCATGGAGGTCGCTAACCGTCAGGCCAGCCGCGCCGAATCCGTGACGAAGGCAGGCGAGTGCATGCGGCTCCCCGACGCGCCGCCAGACTCCACGCTGCCGCCCGACATTCCGCCGCCACCTGGTACCGGCGAGGACACGGCAGCGGCTGGCGCGATCCGCAGCGCCTACACGCCGCTCGACGAGGCGCAGTGCCGGGTGACCGACTTCGACGAGGAGTCGCAGAGCAGCACGTCGCGCTGCCCCGGCGTCGCGGGCCACGTGCTCAACGTGCACGACGGGGACCTGCGGGCCTCGATCGACATCGTCACGCCGGATGGGCGGGCGCACGAGCTGAACTACTGGCACGTGATCACGAGCGGCTTCTCCGGCCTGGGCCCGCGCGCCGAGTGGCGGATGCGGGGGGAGCGGCCCATCGCGCTCATCGTGCGGGTGAACGCGTCCGAGAACCCGGAGGACTCGTCGATCATCACCTCCTACCTGGCCGTCGCCAAGATCACGGCGCGGCAGATCTGCGTCACCGACCGCATCGCCCCCGCACCGGACGCCAACGAGGCCGCCCGCCGCGCTGCCGACGCCTCCGCCGATCGCCCCTGCCTGTCGAGCGTGCCGTAAGCGCAGGCGCTGCAACTTTTGCAGTGCTGCGCCGTAGTGCTCCGGCGCTGCAAGTCGTTGCGTGACTTCAACCTGGAGAGAACGATGGTCATGCTGCGCCCGGACGAGTGGGTCGTGGTGCGCAACTGCGGGTGGCTGTACGAGGCGGACGTGATCGCGGCCGTTCTCGACGCGCAGGGGATCGACGCGTTCATCCCCGACTCGCACATGGCCAGCATCCGCCCCGAGCTGAGCAGCTTCATCGGCGGCATTCGCGTGCTGGTCCCCGCGTCGCAGCTGCACCTGGCGAACGAGGCGCTCGCGGCGGTGGCGGAAGAGGAGCTCCCCGGCCGCGGCATGCTGATGGGCGACGAGTTCCCGTGGTGACCCGCCGGTCCCCGCGTCCGCGAACCAACCAGCCCCGCCGGGAGCGCTCTCCGGCGGGGCTGCTGCGTTTCGGTGCAGAACGAGGGGAGGC
>DASTNU010000918.1:0-8104 GCA_035720605.1 Longimicrobium sp.
GCCGCTGAATGTTTGCTTGCGCGGTGGATGCGGACGATGCATCGTGCATCCACGGCCCCACCGCACGTGGCCCGCTCCGCCGGCTCGACCGGACTACCGGTCCCGCGACGCTCATCCCGCGGCGCCTTGGCGGCAGCAACCCTGACCCGTGCGGTGGGGCCCGTCTCCATCCCCAACGCGCCGGTGATCGCAAGATCTCCGGCGCTTTTACGATCCCCGCCAGACCCTTGTTCGCCGGATTACCACGATGAAGAAGCTGAAGCTGCGCATGGACGAGCTGCGGGTGGAGAGCTTTCCCACCGCCGTCCAGCCGGAGGGGAGCCGCGGGACGATCCGGGCGAATGAGCCCACGGTGATGTGCAGCGGCACCTGCACGGCCAACCCGGACTGCACGAACGACTTCGCCTGTGAGACGTACGGCGACTGCACGCTGGCCGGCAGCTGCGAAGGCACCTGCGGCAACAGCTGCGACATCACCTGCCAGGTGAGCTGCAACGGCACCTGCGACGCGACGTGCAACTCGTGCTACGAGACGGACTGCGGGTGCTACACCGTCCCGGTCTGCCCCTGAGCTGCGAGGGTGGTGCTACGACCTCGCGTCGGCGATTGTTTTCCTGAGGGAGGCGCCGCGTGTAATTTGAGCCTACTCAGTACCTTGGCGCCGACCGAAGGATCTTGCCGGCAAAATCGCGGGGGCTGAGTTTCTGCCGTCGAGTCTGCCCCTCGCTGGCGGATAGAAGATCCTTCGGTCGCGCGCAAGCGGTTGCATTACTTCAGGTTACTCGAGTGCGCTCCCTCAGGAAGACAACGCTTTCTCGCGGTTTCCGGGTTTAGCAACACCCTCAGAATGACAACGCTTTCTCGCGGTTTTCCGGGGTTTAGCAACATCCTTTGACAGCGGGGCGCGGGACCTTCGCCGTTGATCGATTCTCCGCACGCCCCACTCGGCAGCACCGAAGCGGCAGGCGCCATCCAGGCGCCTGCCGCTTTCGTGCGACTCCTTCGACTATCGTTAAGGCCCTGTTTTTGCGTAATCGCGATCAGGCGCCCCGTCCCCCACGGGCGATGGCGAGAAAGCTCGTCGATGTCCAACGGATGGACAGCGGCTGGGATCGTAGCGCGTGAGCGTGCGATCCCCGGCTGCCAGCGATTGCGTTGACCGTGATCTTTTCCTGCTCACGCCCGCGCCGTTTCAGCCTTCCCGCAGACACCCTGCGGGTCACGGCGTGCTGTTGTTGCCGGCTGTGTGCATGACGTAACGCGTGAGAAAACGGCCGCGCCCGGGTGGGCGCGGCCGTTCGCGTCGGTCCCGCGAGGGGGACCGGCCGTTCACTCCGCACCCCGGAGGGCACGATGCGCAGCAAGCTCAAGCTGAACCCGGAGCAGCTGGCCGTCGACTCGTTCGATACCACCGTCCCCGGGAAGTCCCGGGGCACCGTCTTCGGCGAGCAGTGCACCTGCCCCACTGCGTGCACCTGCCCCGGCTGCCCCAGCTGCGACGACACCTGTCCCGTCACCTGCCCCAACACCTGCCAGGCGGGGTGCGGCACCGGCAGCTACACCGACTGCTGTCCGGACGAGACCTGCCAGAACACGCGGTGCGGCAACTTCGTCTGCTGTGCGTGACCAACCGGGCGGGGACGCGCAACGGCGTCTCCGCCCGCTCGCCATCGTAGCGGCGGGCTCGTCCGGGCTCGCCGCGTCACGCCGGTCCATCCCGGGCCGGCACTTTACCGCACCACACCTGGAGGATGCCATGCGCGCCAAGCTCTCCCTCAGCCTCGAAGACCTGGCCGTCGACAGCTTCGACACCACCACGACGCCGAAGGAGAAGGGGACCGTGTTCGGCGAGCAGTGCACCTGCCCCACCGCCTGCACCTGCCCGGGCTGCCCCACCTGCAACACCTGCGGAGATACGTGCAACACGTGCGGCGGCACCTGTCCCAACACCTGTCCGTACACCTGCGACGACGCCACCTGCGCCACCTGCGGAGAGACGTGCAACTACAGCTGCGACTGCAACAGCTACCAGCCCTGCCCGACCGCGCAGTACACGTACTGCAACGGGATCGAGTGCTACTGAGGTGATCCACCGCGGGCGGGGGCGTCTGAGCGCTCCCGCCCGCCGGTCGTCCGGTGCGACGTGATCGATCCATCCCCGCACCCCGGAGGCTTCCATGCGCGCCGAGCTCACGCGCCCTCCGCGTGATCCCTCGACTTTCGAATGCACGGGGGATGCGGATTATTCCGCCGCGCTCCCCGTCTCGCGCGCCAGCAGGGTGTGGAAGTGGTGCGTGCCCACCTCGCGGCGCGGCGAGTAGCGGCCACGGTCGTACAGGCGCGAGCGCACGCCCTTCTGCACCGCCTCCACCACCTCCTCGTCCTCCATCTCCACGCGGTGCAGGTCCGCGCCTGCGCCGGCCTGCCGCTTGGACTCGTCCCACACGTAGGAGAGGAACGAGACGCGCGTGCGGTCCTGCGCCAGCGGCTGCACCAGGTTCACCGACAGCCCCCACGGATAGAAGTTCAGCATCAGGTTGGGGAACAGCCACCAGTAGTACGCGGCCACCAGCGTCCCCTCGTCCGGGTGGCCGGCGGGGAGGACGAACGCCTCGTCGCGCTTCTTCGTGGTGCCCAGCTGCAGGTTGCACCACTCGAAGGTCTCGGTGCGGTAGGTGGCGTAGTCCAGCGTGTCGGAAAGGGTTGCGTGGATGTAGGGGAGGTGGAACTCCTCCAGGTAGTTGTCCACGTACAGCGCCCAGTTGGCGCGGATCAGGTAGTCGCGGCTGGTGGCGGCGTCGAAGTGGAACTCGTCCAGCGGCAGGAATCCCACCCGCTCCCGCACCGGCGCGATCCACTCGTCGAAGGTGCACGCCGGGTCCAGCGCGGTGAACGCGAGCGGGCCCCACCGCTGCAGCGGCAGCCGCGGCAGGTCGTCCGACGGCGAGGGAAAGTTCTCCACCCCGTCGAACTCCGGCATGTGCGTCATCTTTCCGTCCAGCGCGAAGCGCCGGCCGTGGTAGCGGCAGCGCAGGTGCTTCGCGTGCGTCTCTCCCTCGCACACCACCGTGCCGCGGTGGGTGCAGACGTTGGAAAGGCACCGCAGCACGCCGTCCTCCCCCGCGGAGAGCACCAGCGGCTCGTCCAGCGTCCCTTCCAGGAGGGTGAAGGGCAGCAGGTGCCCGGGCGCCTTCACCCGCTCGGCGCCGCGCACCATCTGCCAGCTGCGGGCGAACACCCGCTCCTTCTGCACGGCGAACCACTGCGGCGAGGCGTAGACCTCCGCGGGAAGCGTCTGCGCGCGGTGGATCTGGGGGTCGATGGCGAAGGGCTGCATGAGGGCGAGTGCGTGAGTGCGTGAGTGCGAGAGTGCGAGAGTACGAGAGTGCGAGAGTGCGTGAGTGCGTCAGTGCGTCAGTGCGTCAGTGCGTCAGTGCGTCAGTGCGTCAGTGACGAGAGTAGGGATGTGAGCCCGTCCGGGGCAAGGTCGGTCGCTTCGCCCACGCGCCGCGCAGGGTGGACCTGGTGAAGTTGCAGCGGCGGATGTGCGGATCCGACCCGGTAATTCCCTGGTTGCGGACGCGCAGGTGCGTGAGATGCCTCACACGCCGGGGCCGCCGAGTCCGCGCAGGTGGACTTTGCGAATGCGGGGGACGCGGTGATTCCCCGACAGATTCGCCGGGTGCATCGACCGCCGGACACGGAGCCGGTGACGCCACGGCAGGCTGGCGCGCGCGGGCGTGGCGCGGCTAGCTTCGACGGAAATCCCTCGCAGATCCTCTCCCGCATCCCCCATCCCCATGACCTCCGCCGCACCCGCCGCCGGACCGGATGCCGCCGCGACGCACGCGCCCAGGCGCGGGCTGCTGCGCGTGCTGGGCGTCACCTTCGGGCTGGCCGTCATCATCGGCAACACCATCGGCGCGGGGATCCTGCGCACGCCGGGGCAGGTGGCCGAGCAGCTTCCCTCCACCGGGCTGTACCTGGCCGTGTGGATCGCGGGCGGCGTCTACGCCATGCTCGGCGCCGTGTCGCTGGCGGAGCTGGGGGCCATGGTGCCGCGCTCCGGCGGGCTGTACGTCTTCTCGCGGCGCGCGCTGGGACGCTACGCCGGGTTCCTGGTGGGATGGAACGACTGGGCGGCCACCTGCGGCAGCTCCGCCGCCGTGGCCGTGGTGCTGGGCGAGTACACCGGGGCGCTCGTCCCCGCGCTGCAGGGGCGCGCGGTCCCGGTCGCCATGGCGGTGACGGTGGGGTTCGCGGCGCTGCAGTGGCGCGGCATCCGCACCGCCGGCACCGCGCAGACGGTCACCAGCGCGGCCAAGGCGGTCGTCCTGCTGGCGCTGGTGGCCGTGTGCCTCCTCCTTCCCCGCGTCTCGCCCGCGCCGCAGGCCGCGGCGCAGGCGGTGCCGCAGGGGGCGGCGCTGCTGGCCGCGGTCATCGTCGCGCTGCAGGGGGTCATCTACACCTACGACGGGTGGACGGGCGTCATCTACTTCTCCGGCGAGGTGCGCGACCCCGGCCGCGACATCCCGCGCGCCATGCTGGGCGGCGTGCTGGCGGTCACCGCCGTCTACCTGCTGCTGAACCTGGCCTTCCTGCGCGCCGTCCCGCTCCCCGCGCTGGCCGGCGAGCCGCTGGCCGCCGCCGCCGCCGCCCGCGCCGTGCTGGGGCCCGCCGGCGACACCGCCATCCGCGTCGTCCTCATCATCGCCCTGTTGAGCGCCGTGAACGCGCTGGTGCTCATGGCCTCGCGCGTCCTCTACGCCATGAGCGCGGACGGCCTCTTTCCCCGCGCCGCCTCCAACGTGAACGAGGGCGGCACCCCCACGGGCGCGCTGGCGGCCAGCGTGGTGGTGGCGCTCGCCTTCCTGGGCACGGGGACGTTCAACGCGATCATCGCGGTGCTGTCGTTCTTCTTCGTCGCCAACTACGTGCTGGCGTTCGCCTGCGTGTTCGTCCTGCGGCGGCGCGAGCCTGAAACTCCGCGGCCGTATCGTGCGTGGGGATACCCGTGGACCACGGGGCTGGCGATGATCGGCTCGATCGCGTTCCTGGCCGGGATGGCCGCGAGCGACCCGCGCAACAGCCTGTACGCCGTGGCGGTGCTGGCCGCCAGCGTTCCCGCCTACCTGATCGCCAAGCGATGGATCGACCCGACCCCGGCATGAGCCTGCTGGACGAGGTGCAGGCGCCGCCGCGCGAGGCGCCCGTGCAGCGGCTGGACCCGCGCGCCGTCACGCTGTGGCGGCTGACGAGCGCGATGTGGTGGGCCTTCTGGACGCTGTCGATGCTCATCCCGTGGGCCGTCTGGGACTGGCCGCTCTGGCTGACGGCGCCCGTCGCCGCCCTGGGGATCGCCTGGACCGTCCTCATCCCCGCCGCGCACTACCGCCACTTCACCTACCAGGTGGGCGAGGTGGACGTGCGGGTGATGCACGGCTGGCTCACCCGCCACGTGAGCGTCGTCCTGCACTCGCGCATCCAGCACGTCGACACGCGGCAGGGGCCGATCGAGCGCGCGCTGGGGCTGGCCGGGGTCGTGATCTACACGGCCGGGAGCGTGGGGGCGATGGTGGGGATTCCCGGGCTGGCGGAGCGCGAGGCGGAGGCGCTGCGCGACCGCCTGGCGCAGCTCAGCGGGACGGAAGATGCCCTCTGAGGCCGCCGCCGCGGAGCGCCTGGACCGCGACGGCCGGCGGCTGCACCCGCTGACGCTGGGCTTCGCGGCCGTCGGCATCGCGCGGCAGATGATCTGGCCCGCGCTGGCGGGCGGCTTTGGCCTGGGCGACGGCCAGCTCGCGCGCATGGTGCCGATCGTGATCGTCGTGCTGGCGGTGCCGGCGCTGCTGGGCGCGGCGGCCAAGTACGCGCTCTACCGCTGGCGGCTGGACGGCGACGAGCTCCTGCTGCGCTCCGGCGTCGTAAACCGCCAGAACCGGGTGATCCCCCTGGCGCGCGTGCAGAACGTGGAGGTGCGGCAGAGCCTGGTGCAGCGGCTCTGCGCCGTGGCGGAGCTGCGGGTGGAGACGGCGGGGACGGGCCAGCAGGCGGAGGCCGTCCTTTCGGTGCTGGGGGTCGGCGAGGCGCAGGCGCTGCGCGGCGAGCTGCTCGCCCGCCGCCGCGCTCACGCCCCCGTCGCGGCGCTCGCCGCCGATGCCGGCGCCGCGGAGGCGGTGACGGATGCCGGCGCGCGTCCCGCCGCGCCGCCCCTGGCGAAGCTTTCCACCTGGGATGTGCTGCTGGCCGGCGCCACGGCCAACGAGGCGGGGGTGATCGCCGCCGCGCTGGCCGGCCTGCTGCAGTTCGCCGACGACCTGCCGGGCGGCGTGGTGAAGTCGGTGGCGGAGCGCGCGATCGAGCGGATGGACGGCGCGGTGTTCCTGCTGGGCACCGTCGCCGTCGTCCTCTTTCTCCTGCTGGGATGGCTGATCTCCATCGCCGGGGCGGTGGTGCGGTACCACGGCTTTACCCTGGCCGTGGACGGCGGGGAGATGCGCAAGCGCTACGGCCTGCTGACGGTGCACGAGGCCAGCGTGCCGCTGCAGCGCGTGCAGGCCATCCGTGTCGAGGAGACCTTTCTGCGGCGCTGGCTGGGGCTGGCGTCGCTGATGATCGAGACGGCCGGCGGGTCGCCGGGGCAGGCGGGCGGGGCGGAGGCGTTCGTCCCCATCACGCGGACCGGGGACGTGGGGCGGCTGGTGCGCGGGATCTTCGGCGAGGCGGACGTGGACGCGGCCGAGTTCACGCGCGTCCATCCCAGGGCGGAGCGGAGGATCCTGCGCCGCTACCTCGTCTGGTTCCTGGTCCTCTGGGCGCCGTTCTGGGTCGCGCGCGAGCTCCACATCCAGCCGGGCGGGGCGCTGGCGCCGTACGTGGCCGTCTTTCTTCCGCTGGTGTGGCTGATGGCGCGCTGGCAGTACCGCAACCGCGGCTGGGCGCTGCCGCCGGGGTACGTGATGGCGCGCAGCGGCGTGATGAACCGCATCACCTGGATCGTCCCCGACCGCAAGCTGCAGACGCTGCACCTGCGCGAGACCCCGTTCCAGCGGCGCCTGGGCCTCTCCACGCTGGTGGTGGACACCGCGGCGGGGGGCCGGCAGGCCTCGGTGATCGACCTTGCCCACTCCACCGCCCGCCGCCTGCTGGAGGAGCTGGCCGTGCGGGCCAGGGGTGCGCGGAGCGAATCCGTGCCCAGCCGTGAGGAGCCGGCCCCGGACTCGAGCGGCTGAAGCCGCCGCAACGACAGTGGAAAGCCCCGCAAACTGCGCGGGGCTTCACCTGCACCGGGGTAGATCCGTCCAACGTGGCACTCATCCGACCCGGGACAGTCCGCGCAGGCGGACTTCGTGACGTTCCAGCAGCGGTTTCAACCGCCGGGCGCGAGGCCGGCCACGTGGGGTCACCGGCTCCGCACTGAGCGAGTAAACTCGCCGCAACCAAAGCGGAAAGCCCCGCAAACTGCGCGGGGCTTCAACTGCTCGGGGACGGCAGCCCCGGCCTGTCATTCCGAAGGAGGCGCCGCCCGACACCTGCCTGCGGCGCGATGCATGGCGCCGACTGAGGAATCTACCGTCCGAGCCTGGTGGCCGGATCAGCGGCGCGATCCCGCCCGCACGGGTCCGCGCAGGCGGACTTCGTGACCTGCCAGCAGCGGTTTCAACCTCCGGGACGGGATCTGCCGATCCTCCACCGCTCATCCGCTCACCCCTTCACCCCTTCACCCCTTCACCCCTCGCCCGAAGGCACCGTCTCCTCCGCCGCGTCCCCCGGCTTCCCTCCGAATGCATCCACCGCGCGCCGCGGCGGCTCCTCCGGCGGAGCGCCGGGTGGCGGCATGGGCATCGTGGACGACGTCACCGGCTGCGGCCGCCCGATGTCCGGCGGGTCCACCGTGCCGAACGCCAGGTCGCGGATGAGCACCGTGAGCGGCACCGCCAGGATCGCCCCCGTGGCCCCCAGCACCCACGCCCAGAAGATCACGGACAGGAAGCTGAGCAGCGCCGAGATCTTCATCTCCCGCCCCACGAAGCGCGGCCCGATCACGTTGTCGATCACGTTGTTGATCAGCTGGTACCCCACCAGCACGATCACCGCCGGCACC
>DASTNU010000919.1:0-6162 GCA_035720605.1 Longimicrobium sp.
TAGGGGCGCGCCAGGCCCGCGGCGCGGCGCCGCATCACGATCACCGCCCCCACCATCAGCGCGTAGAACACCAGGTCCGCGGAGATGATGTACTCCAGCAGCTGCGTGTACACGTTGCCGAACACGGGCTGCCCCGTCGCGGGATCGGCCGTGACGGTACGCGGCAGGGTGAGGAGCGCGGCCCATACGCCCTGCGCCGCCAGCGCCACCGCCGGGACGCGGTGCGCGTTCAGCCGCGCCACGGGGGCAAAGAACAGCCCGTCGCGCGCCATGGCGTACTGCACCCGCGCGCCGGCCAGGATGAGCCCGTTGTTGCAGCCGAAGGTGGAGACCAGGATCGCCACCGCCATCACCACGGCACCGGTGGGGCCGAACATCTGCTGCATCGCCGCCACCGCCACGCGGCGCTGCGGCGCGTCGCGGATGCCGTCCAGCGGCAGGGTGACCACGTACGCCAGGTTGGCCAGCAGGTAGAGCGTGACCACCACCGCGCAGCCGACCAGCAGCGCGCGGGGCAGGGTGCGGCCCGGGTCGCGCACCTCCTCGCCGGTGAAGGTGACGTTGTTCCACGCGGACTGCGCGAAGAGCGGCCCCACCATCGCGCGGCCCAGCAGCAGCGCCAGCGCCAGCCCGCCGCCGGCCGCCAGCCCCGGCTGCGCCGCCTGCGGTGTCCACCCGTTGGCCCACGGGTTCCACCAGTCCGCCGTGAACGCGGCGCCGCGCATGTTCCACCCCACCAGCAGCCCCAGCACGATCAGTCCGAACAGCGCGCCCGTCTTGGCGACGGTGAAGGTGTTCTGGATCAGCCGTCCCGTCCGCAGCCCGCGCGCGTTGACCCAGGTGAGCAGCAGGATCATGGCGATGGCCACCAGCTGCTGCGTGGAGAGCGACAGTGCGTATCGCCCGAGCACCACCGGCTCCACCAGGTAGCTGGTCCCCGACACCCACGGCACCAGCACGCCCAGGAAGCTGGCGAACGCCACCGCGACGGCGGCGATCGTTCCCGTCTGGATCACCAGGAACATCCCCCAGCCGAAGAGAAAGCCCGTCATCGGCCCGTACGCCTCGCGGAGGAAGACGTACTGCCCGCCGGCGCGCGGCCACATGGTCGCGAGCTCCGCGCAGCTCAGCGCGCCGGTGATGGTCAGCACGCCGGCCAGCGCCCACGCCATCAGCAGCCACCCCGGCGCGCCCACCAGCCGCGTGGATTCCGCGGAGGTGATGAAGATGCCGGAGCCGATCATCGATCCGATGACCAGCAGCGTGGCGTCCAACGGGCCCAGGCCGCGCTCCAGGCGCTCGCCTGCGGGTGGATCGGTGGCGGCGGGCGGGGCCGTGCTCTCGGCGATGTGGCTCATGCGCGTGGGAGAATGCGGGGGAAGCGGCGAAACGGAGGGATGCAACCAATGTAAACGCGCGGTGGCCGGCGCGCATCGCGAGGTTCGCGGCCCAGCCGGGACGGCGATCGATGCCGATTGCGGAGGCGCGACGACGATACGCCGTCCGTCTTCGCACACAACAAGAGCGGGCCTCCGTGTGGGTTACGGCGGCCCGCTCTGCGCACTGACCTCGGCGCGGATTTACAGGTTGAACGTCTGCGACTGGTAGATCCAGCAGCCGCCGGAGCTGGTGAGCAGGTACGCCTGCACCACGCCCACGACGGTGTTGCCATACGTGCCGGTGTCGTAGACGTCCATCCATCCGAGCACGCTCACCATCTCGCCGGGAAGCCCGCCCTCGCCCCCCGCCGTGAAGTTGCCGCCCGCGTAGGTCTTGCTCGTGCCGTCGCCCGCGGTGACGGTGAGGATGATGATGCTGTCGCTGGCGTTGTTGGGCGTGAGCTGCGCGTACGCCTGCAGCTGCGTGCCGACCAGCGTGACGCTGAACTGGTTGATGGTGACCAGGTCGTTGCACGTGCTGCCGGTGGGGGCGCTCGCCAGTTGGATCCTGGTGCCAGGCCTGGGTGCCTCGACGTTGGGCATGGGGGTGCTCCTTGCGTGTGACTGGAAGCCGGCTGGGGGCGCCGGCTATTGGGGATTGTCCCTGCTCCACATTGTCGGAGCAGGGGATCGCAAGATGATCGTTCCTCCAGCACCCGAGCAAGGAATTCGTGATTCTTGCACAACGGATGCGCCCTCCCGTCGCTTGAGAGCACGGCGGAAAGCAGCGCGACTGGATGGATTGTGGCGAAATGCGGCGGGCTGACTTGGAAGATCAAGGACGCGAGTTGCGACAGGTGACGTACGGCACGTCCAGATGTACATTCATGCAAAGGGCGTTGACCCAGGCATTGTTTCGGAGCCAACATCGCCGATCACAGCACGACGTGAGAACACTGCCGTGACTCAGGTTCAGATTACAGCCGATCTTCAGAGTGTCCCGGCAGACCTGCGGGATCTTGTCAGTGGACTCGCCGCACAGGGAATCTCAGCCACCCTCCCGACCGCGGGTCCTCATGATGTGGTTCCGGAGCCGCTTGTTGTTCGGACGACGCTGAGCGACGCAATTCTTGACGAGCGGGCTTGATCTATGAATTCGCAATCGACTCCCGCGGAGGGCCACATCTGGCACTGGTTCGATCATACTGAGATGCAAGCTCGCATTGCGGCTGCGGAGGCTGACTGGAGGGAGGGGCTGGTCGAGAAATTCAATTCACGGGAGACGGCACTCGCGGCGCTCGAAAGCCTCGCCTGACGCCGGTGCGTACCTCGGGCCCCACCCGCCCCACCCGGCGTCTCGAGCACCAGACGGTCGCCCGGTTCCATCTCCGTTCCATCTCCGTTCCATCTCCGTTCCATCCACCGAGCCCAGTTCCAGCACCTCGCCGGTGGTGCGGACGTCGCGCTGGCGGCGGGTGGGAGCGTTGTGCAGGAACCGGGTTTACTCTTCTGTCATCCCTCTGCAGCGGCGTTTCGAGTATTCAACTCAGGTGTGGTCTCGGGCCCATGCCTGGAGTCGGGAGCGGGCGCCTTTCCGGTTTCCGGTTCTACGGCAGCCGCGGTCGTTGCTGCAACTGGCACTTCGGGAGTTTGTGCTGTGGGATGTACAGACAGTTCGCGACGAAGCTGCTGTGACGTTCTGATGGCGGCGTCGGGAGGCGCAGCAACACGCCCGAATGCCTGCCATGCGAAGACAGTGAAGGCTAACAGGCCCATAGAAAGCATAATGATCTGGATGGCCATGAGTTGTCGTGCCATCGGCGGCACATTCGATACCGGCGCGGCAACGCCACCAAGAGGGATCAGGGAGCCGGTCAAGGACAGGATCTGCAGTACGCCCGCCATCCCTGACATCCAGCAGCAGAGCCAGCCAATCTTCACCGCCAGCCGAGCCCTGCGCGATACCAGGTGTAGCATGCCCCGCTCGGCCGAGGCAACCGTAAGAGCGATAATGCCTGCTGTCAGCGTAATGAGTTGAGTGCTTAGATCTCTCACCAGCTCAAATCCGAGCGCGATACGCTCGCTATCTGGCAATTGCATCGATTCCTCAGCGGAACGGGTACCGCGGGGTATGTCCGGGTCAGCACCGCGCACGCAAGTACCGCCAGCTCACCATCCCTCCCAGATCGGAACTACAGAGGAGATGGCGAAACGCTACACCTAGCGATTGGGCACTCTGCAGAATGGCGAAACAGCATCATTGCGCCGATCGCAGACTGCCGATTCGGTTGAGCGAGATGGAGTTCACCCGACGCGAGCGGTGCCGCCAGGGCCGGGTGCTGCTTCCAGTTCTGAACGTTCCAACGTAATCGCGCTTCTCGGGGCGAACAACGCTTTTGCTCGCGTGGCGCTGGAGGACGGGCTATCCTGCTGCACCCCACCCGCCGCCTCCTGGCGTCTCCAGCACCAGCCGGTCGCCGGGGTTCATCTCCGTGCCGTCCACCGAGCCAAGCTCCAGCACCTCGCCGGTGGCGCGGATGACGCGCTGGCGGCCGGGGGCGCCGGGGCGGCCGCCGTCCACGCCGTAGGGGCCCTCCGCGCGGTGCTGGGTGAGGACGGAGAGCGACACCGGCTGCAGGAAGGTGAGCTCGCGCACGGCGCCGTCGCCGCCGCGCCAGCGGCCCGCGCCGCCGCTGCCGGCGCGGACGCCGAAGCGCTCCACCCGCACCGGGTAGCGGTGCTCCACCACCTCCGGGTCGGTGATGCGCGTGTTGGTCATGTGGCAGTGCACCGCGCTCGCGCCGTCCCATCCCGGCCCCGCGCCGCTCCCGCCGCACACCGTCTCGTAGTAGCCGAAGCGCTCCGACCCCCACAGCACGTTGTTCATCGTCCCCTGGCTGCAGGCGACGATGCCCAGCGCCTTGAGCAGCGTATCCGTAAGCCGCTGGCTCACCTCCGTGTTGCCGCCGACGACGGCGGGATCGCGAGACGGATCGGTCGCGAACGGCGGGTTCAGCAGGCCCGGCGGGATGGCCAGCTCCACCGCGCGCAGCAGCCCCTCGTTCAGCGGCAGCGGCTCGCGCACCAGCAGGCGCAGCACGTACAGGACGACGCTGCGCACGATGGCGGGGGTGGCGTTCAGGTTCCCGGGATGCACCTCCGCCGAGCCGACGAAGTCGATGGACGCGCGGTCGCCGCGGATCTCGATGCGGACGCGCAGCGGCGAGCCGTCGTCCAGCCGCTCCTCCGCCTGGTACGTGCCGTCGGCCATGCGGCCGAACGCCTCGCGGATGCCGGCCTCCGCGCGCGCCTTGAGCGCGTCCATGTACCCGGCGACGGCGTCGCGCCCGTGCTCGCGGGCCAGCGTGCGCAGCAGCTCCGCCCCCCGGTGGTTCGCGGCCACGGCGGCCGCCAGGTCCGCCAGGTTGTCGTCGATGGACCGCGACGGGTGCGGCCCGCCCGCCAGCACCTCGCGCATCCCCTCCCAGCGCGCCTCGCCGCCGCGCACCAGGTGCATGGGCGCGATGACGACGCCCTCCTCCGCCAGCGTGCGCGCGGAGGGCGGCATGGACCCCGGCCGCGTGCCGCCGATCTCCGCGTGGTGCGCGCGGCTGGCCACGTAGCCCATCAGCGCTTCCGCGTCGTCGTGCACGGGGGTGATGACGGTCACGTCCGGCAGGTGCGATCCCCCGAAGCCGGGATGGTTGGTGACGACGACGTCGCCGGGGCGCATCTCCACCGCGTCGCGGACGGAGCGGACGCACAGCCCCATCGCGCCCAGGTGCACCGGGATGTGCGGCGCGTTCACCACCAGCTCGCCGTCCGCGTCCAGCAACGCGCACGAGAAGTCCAGCCGCTCCTTCACGTTCGTGGACAGCGCCGTCCTGCGCAGCATCTCGCCCATCTCGCCGACCAGCGCGCGGAAGCGGGAGACGAAGAGCTCCAGGCGGACGGCGGCAGGAACAGAAGTGCCCAGTGCCAAGTGCCCAGTGCCCAGTAACGGCGCACGCTTTTCCCGGGCACTTGATCCTTGATCCTGGGCACTGTCGCCGCGGGGACTCGCCACCAGCACCAGATTCGACGCGCCGTCGACCGCCGCACTCCACCCCGCGGCGACGTACGTGGCGCTGTGGCGCTCGGCGATCAGCGCGGGGCCGGCGAGGCGGGCGCCGGGGACCAGCCGGTCGCGCTCGTGGACGGGAACCTCGACCCACGCGCCGCCGCTCCACGTCTCGCGGGTGCCGGCGGGGGTGGCGTCGTGTGGATCAGGCGCGGGGAAGGGTGGATCTTCCCGCGATCGGGTCGATGCGATCGCGCGGACGGATTCCACCTCGATGGGGCGGGATGCGGGACGGTGGCCGTAGACGGCGGCGTAGCGCGCCTCGAACGCGGCGCGGAGAAGGACCGATCGGTCCCATTCGATGGGGAGCGTGGAATCCTGCCCCACGTACCGCAGGTTGACGATCCGCCGGCGGACGTCGATCTCGTCCCGCTCCACGCCCTCGCGCGCGACGGCGTCGGTGGCTTCGGCGGAGAGCGCGGCGAAGGTGGTGGGGATCTCGTCCTCCACCTGGTCCAGCGGGCGCAGCACCTGGCGCTCGGCGAAGCGCTCCAGCGGCGCGTGGCCGATGCCCATGGCGCTCAGCAGCCCCGCGTCCGTGGGCACGAGGATGGTGCCGATGCCCAGCCGCGCCGCCACCCCGCACGCGTGCTGCGCCCCCGCCCCGCCGAACGCCACCAGCGCGTACGCCGACGGGTCGTAGCCGCGGCGCAGGCTGATGCC
>DASTNU010000920.1:0-9722 GCA_035720605.1 Longimicrobium sp.
ACCGACGAGCAGGACGAGCTGGCGCCCGGCGGCGACTACGTCTCGCACCATCGCGTGATCGCCCAGACGCAGGCCGCGATGGAGCAGTTCGCCGACGCCGTCCCGGTGTCTCCCCATGACGACGAAGCGGTGCCGCTGGACCTGCTGATCGGCGTCCTGGCGTTCCTGCTGCGCGACCGCCCGCCCTTCCGCACCCACCAGTCGCTCGACGACCTGCGCGCTCCGCTGGACGCCAACGCCACGGTGGTGCTGGTGGGCGACTTCGGCACCGCGAAGCAGCGCGCCATCCGGGTGGCCCAGGCCATCCGCGGCGTGAACCCCGGCCACGTCATCCACCTGGGCGACGTCTACCCCGCCGGAACGCCGGCGCTGGTGCGGCGCCACTTCATCGACGTGTGGCGCACCCACGGGCCGCAGGAGGCGAAGTTCTGGGCGCTGAACGGCAACCACGAGATGGCGGCCCGGGGCATCGGCTACTTCAACGACATCCTGGCCTTCTGTAACCAGCGCGCCAGCTACTTCTCCCTGCAGAACGAGCACTGGAAGCTGATCGGGCTGGACAGCGCCTACCGCGAGCACGACCTGCAGGCGGAGCAGAAGCCGTGGCTGCACGCCCGCCTGCGGGAGGGCAGCTCGCGCAACATCCTGCTCACCCACCACCAGATGTTCTCCGCCGTCGACGGCCGCCCGCACGACAACCGCCACCGCCTGCCCGCGACGATGCAGGAGTTCGTGCAGACGGGGCGCATCTTCGGATGGTTCTGGGGCCACGAGCACCGGTTCCTGAGCTACGAGCGCGACCCGGCGTTCGGCGGCTACCTGGCCCGGTCCGTCGGGCACGGCGGCAAGAACATCAAGCACATCACCGGCGTGCACCGCTTTCCCGCCCCGCGCGTGCTGCACTACTGGGAGGTGCGCCGGCCGCAGACGGAGGACGAAGCGCTCAACGGCTTCGCCATCCTGCGCTTCGCGGGTCCCCAGCTGACCATCTCCTACGCCGACGAAACCGGCTTCGAGTGGAACACGGAGGTCTGGCCCGACCGCCCCCACGGCACGCCGTGATGCGGCCGCCCGCACGAAACGAGAGCCCCGGCGCACGCAAGCGCCGGGGCTCTCGACCCTCTTCAGGCCGCCCGGTATCGCCGTCTCTCCACCTCGGCTACGGGCCGGTGACCTGCATCAGCGCGACCACGTCGGAGCCGCCCACCTCCTTCACCAGCCCGATGCCGCGGCAGTAGAACTTGTGCTCGGTCGAGCCGCCCTCCAGCGGGTTCCAGTCCTCCGTCTCCAGGCAGTCGGTAAAGCTGCCCGCCGGCACCTGCACCGTGCGGCCCAGGCCCAGCACGCGGCCCTTGTCCATCGCCTCGCCGGGGTAGTACTCCTGGAAGTACGCCTCGCCCACGTGCGCCGCCGGGTCCGCCCACATGACGATGCCGGGCAGGGCGCCGTCCACCCCCGCTTCCCACGATCCCTCGCTGTTCACCACCCGGCCGTTCTCGATCTCGTGCGAGTCCTCACCCAGGTACCAGACGTTGCCGTCGCGGTCCTGCGCGAACCAGTCGTAGGTGTCCTCCGCCAGGTCGCCGTCCAGGTAGACGCGGTCGCGCACCACCGTGGCGGCGATCCCCTGCACCGTCTTCGTCAGGGCCGTCACCTCCACCACCACCGTCTCCACCCCCTCGTCCGTGTTCCCCTGGAAGCGGAAGGTGGTGCCCGGGACCAGCGGAAAGAACGGGTTGTTCACCCCCGCCACGAAGTTCGCGGGGTCGAAGACCAGGTCGTAGGGCTCCGTGGGGGTGCCGCCGTCGCACGCGGCCGCCGCCAGCATCGCCGCCGCTGCCGCCATCCATCTCCCTGTGCCGCGCATGGGACCCTCCCGTTTCGCTGGTTCGAAGTGCCTTCGCACGGAGGAGCACGCGAGCGGGGAAGTTGTGACAGGATGACGAAGCGATGGAGTGACGGAGCGATGGAGTGACGCGGACCGTACCGGATGGCTTCGCACGCAAGCCACCGGCGTCAACGGAGGAGACTCCACCGACTCGCGGGGATCGTCCGTCCATGCAGGATGCCGGATCAGCGCGGAGCATCCCTATGGAGCGGGATAACGTAGGCGCCGGAGGAGTCGGGCGCGGCGGCGGCCGTGATGCGCGCGCCGTCCTTGCGCAGCACCGTGGCGCCGCCCACCTGGACCCGCACGCGCGGCGCGCCGCGGGGAAGGAGGATGCGATAGTCCGCCGCCGCCCCGGCATTCGCCACGGTGATGCGGTCCGTATCGACGTCGAAGGACACCTGCGCCCCCAGCACCTGCACGGACGCCTCGGGAGATTCCACCAGCCGCACGGTGATGGCGCCCGATGCCTGCGGGGACGCGAAGACGATCGCGAGCTCCGCCCCCGGCACCACCGCCACGCCGGCCGCCTCCGCGCCGGCCGGGGCCGGTGCGGGAGTGGGCGAGGGCGGCGAGGGCGCGGTTTCCGGCGCTGCCGTCCGGCCGGGCGACACCCACTCCGCGGCGCGGCGCAACAGGGCGCGCAGCGGCGAGCCCGGGACCGCGTAGAGCACGCCGGAGGCGAGGACGGTCAGCGCCAGCACCGCGGCCATGCGCATCCACCCCGGCCGCACCGGCGCGGCGCGCGCCACGATCGCCCCGACGCGCAGCTGCGGAACGGGGTGGTCCAGGCCGCGGATCAGCGCCGTCACCTCCGCGTCCTCCGCCGTGGCGGCGGCCAGGCGGCGCCCGCACATGGCGCACTCCTGCACGTGCGCCCGCAACGGTCCCTCCTGCCCCGGGTCCAGCTCGCCCGCGGCCAGCCGCTCGATCTGCTCGACGTCAAGGTGCATGGACGGATTCCTCGTAGGCGGCGCGAAATCCAGCGCGGGCGCGGGCCAGCAGCGTCCCCACGCTGGCCTCGTGCAGCCCCAGCACCCGGGCGATCTGCCGGTAGCTGAAGCCTCCGCGCGCAGGATCAGCATCTGCCGGTCGCGCTCGGCCAGCCGGTCCAGGGCCCCGCGCACCCGGGCGGCATCCTCGCCCGCGCTCAGGATCTCCTGCGGCGAGGGCGGCGGGTCCGCCATCACGTCCCCGCCGCGCTCCACCGTCAGCAGGCGGCGCCGCCGGGCGGTACGCGTGCGCGCGTTGCGGAAGAGGTTCTGCGCCACGGTGATCAGCCACGCCTCGGGCGCGTCGGGAAGCGAGCCGCGCCGGTACAGCCGCACGAAGGCGTCCTGCGCCACGTCCGCCGCCAGCTCCGCGTCGCCGGACTGCCGGTCGATGTAGCGGAACACCCGCGGGAACTGCGCTTCGAACACCTCCGCGAAGCGTTCGTGGAACGATCCCTTCATGCGCGGCCGGGCACGGTGCGTCCAGAGGGGCGGGAAGTCCGTCCGCGGACGGATCCATGTGCGACGAGGAGCCCGCGAGCCCGCGGATTTGTGACACCGCTCAGAAGCGCCAGTCCATCCCCACCACCAGCGGCACCCGCGAGGTCATCTCGATCTGCGCCGTCTCGCCGGTCGCCGGGTCCACGCTGGCGGTGAGCAGGTTCTGCCGCCCCACCACGTTGGTGACGCTGGCGTACACGCCGATCAGCGCCTCGCGCCCGCCGCCCAGCCGCAGGTGCCAGTGCTTGCGGGCGCCGGCGTCCAGGCGCAGGTACGCGGGGAGCGCCAGGCTCCCCAGCGGCGCGGTGCGCCGCTGCGGGCTTCCCGCGAACTCGCAGCCGCGGTCCAGCAGGTTGCACGCTTCCCACTCGAACGGCCCCACCAGCGGCGTGGTCCTGCGCCCGAACGCGCCCGACGCGCCCAGGCGCAGCGAGAGCGTGGCCTGGGGAAAGACCACCACCCCCGCGTCCACCGTGTGCGCCGCGGCAAAGTCGGGGACGTAGGAGGTGTCGCCGTACGCCAGCCGCACCCGCTGCCAGCCGTAGCTCCCCACCAGCGCGTAGCGTGCGCCGCCCACCGCCACGTCCACCGCCGCGCCGTACCCGCTCCCGCTGCCGTGGACGAATCCGCCGGTGGCGAACGGCTGCGCGGTGACGGGTGCCACCAGCACCAGCCCGTCGAAGCCGCGCGCGTACGCCTGGGCCGCGACGCGCACCCCCGGCGCCGGCTGCAGCTCCGCCGCCGCGAACGCCTGGTCGCTGCGCCCCAGCGGCACCCCGTCAGCTCCCGCGCCCGCGGCCAATGCGGCAGGAAAGACGTAGCCCACCACCGACTCCGCGTTGCGCAGCGACTGCTCCGCCTGGTAGGAGCGCGACACGCCGGCGGAGAGCGTGAACGCCGGCCCCGGCGTCCACCGCACCCGCAGCTGCGGCGCCAGCCGGGCCTCGCCGGCGTACAGCGCGGCCACGACCCCGGCCTCCACCGCCGCCCGCGCACCCAGCGGCCGGGCGTGGGAGGCGAAGACGGCGGCCACGTCCGTCTCGCCCGCCACCCGGTACGCCGGCTCGGCGTCCTCTCCGGCGACCCCCACCCGGTAGTCGGTGCGGCTGCGGCTGGCGCGCACGCCCACGGCCGTCCGCATCGCGCCCTCGCCCCGCTCGTACGCCAGGGAGCCGCCCACGTCGCGCCGGGCGGAGGTGAGCCGCGCGGCCTGCGGGTCCTCGCTGGCCCAGCGCGCCTCCGCCGCGGCGGAGGCGCGCCACCCGCGCAACCGAACCCGAGCCTGCCCACCGGCGTCCCTGATCCATTCGCCGCCCCAGGAACGCCCCTCCCACGCGAAGCGGTTCCGCAGGGGATCCCCGGGTGCCGCCGGCGCGCCGGGCGGACGGGCCAGGGCGTTCGTCCAGTTGCGGTTGTCGTACCCCAGCAGGCGGACGCTCCCGCCCGCGGCGCGTCCCTCCACCTTCGCCAGCCAGTCCGAGCCGCGCCCGCGGATGTACGAGACCTCGCGCTCCGGATTGGGAACGCCGGGGAAGCCCCTGCGGCCGCTGAGCATGAAGCCGGCGCCCGGGGCGGGGAGCGGCCCGTCCACCGTCAGCCGCGCCTGCGTGGTGCTCACGGCCCCATGCACGCGAAGCTGCGTCCCGGACGCCCGCGTCTCCGCGGCCACGACGCCGGAGAGCGCGTCGGGTGCGGCGGAGACCGGGGCCGTCGGCTCCAGCCGCAGCCGGGCGAGCGCGTCGGGGTTCCAGGCGCTGAACAGTCCCGCCGCGTGAAAGGGGCTGAGGACGGGGATGCCGTCCAGCAGGTAGGTGACCTGGTCGGCGGCGCCGCCGCGCACGTGCAGGCCGCGGGCGGCCTCCGGCTGCACGGCCACGGCGCCCCCCGCGGCGGCGGCCAGGAAGTCCGGCTCCGCCAGCAGGGGATGGTTGCGGACGGCGGCGGCGGAAAGGTGGATGTCGGGATGATGCTCGTCCGCCGCCGCGGACTCCGCGCCACGCACCGCTACCCCGGGCGCGACGTCCAGGCGGGGGAGCACCACGGGCGAGGGACGGAGCGAGAAGTGGATCTCCACCTGCCCGCCCGCGGGAACCAGCGCGTGCAGCGTGCGCGTCTCGTAGCCGATGCGGCGCACCTGCAGGTGCTGCGGGCCGGCGGGCACGGCGGGGAGCAGATAGCGGCCGTCGGGGCCGCTGGTGGCGGTGCGGTCCAGGTCCACCAGCGCGACCACCGCGCCCGGCAGCGGCTCCCCCGTCGTCGCGTCGCGCACCACGCCGGTGAGCGACGCCGCGGGATCGCCCCGCGCCAGCATCGCGGCGACCGCCAGGGTGGAGAGCAGAGATGCCATCATCCCGCCTCGCGCGTTTCCGGGGCAGTCCGTTCCTCGCAATCTCCCGATCCCGGAGCGGCAGCGTCAAGCATGATGATGTCCCGCACGACAGCGACTGAAGCCGCCGCAACAACGACGCGCTGTCCGCCTTCGCGGACACCAGTAGCAACGCCGGTTTCGCGGATGACGTCCGGACGACAAGACGCCCCCGGTGCGTGCATCGCACCGGGGGCGTCGTCCATCCGGAACGCCATTGCAGGCTGTCCCCTGTCCCCTATCCCCTGCCGTTCTCGTACCGCCGGATGGCCAGGCACACGTTGTGGCCGCCGAAGCCGAAGGAGTTGCTGAGCGCCAGCCGCACCGGGCGCTCCACCATCCCCTCCGTCCCGTAGTTCAGGTCGCAGTCCGGGTCCGGCGTCTCGTAGTTGATGGTGGGCGGGATCCGGCCCTCGCGGCAGACGAGCGCGCTGATCACCGCCTCCACCCCGCCCGCCGCGCCCAGCGTGTGTCCCGTCATCGACTTGGTGGAGCCGACGATCACGTCGCGCGCGTGGTCGCCCAGCACCGTCCGGACCGCCGCGGACTCGTTCTTGTCGTTCGCGGGCGTGGAGGTGCCGTGCGCGTTCACGTAGCCCACCTCGGAGACCTTCGCCCCCGCCTCGCGCAGCGCGGCGCGCATGGCCCGCACCGCGCCCTCGCCGCCTTCCGCGGGGGCGGTGATGTGGTAGGCGTCGGCCGTCTGCCCGAAGCCCACCACCTCGGCGATGATGGCGGCGCCGCGGGCGCGGGCGTGCTCCAGCTCCTCCAGCACCAGCATCCCCGCCCCCTCGCCCAGCACGAACCCGTCGCGCCCCGCGTCGAACGGGCGGCTGGCGCGCTCCGGGTCGTCGTTGCGGGTGGAGAGCGCCGTCATGTTGGCGAACCCCGCGATGGTCAGCGGCGTCACCGAGGCCTCCGTGCCCCCCGCCAGCATCACGTCCGCCTCGCCCATCTTGATGCTGCGGAAGGCCAGCCCCACCGCGTGCGCGCCGGAGGCGCAGGCCGACACGGTGCAGTAGTTCGGCCCGCGCGCGTTGTAGCGGATGGAGACCAGCCCCGCGGCGATGTCGCTGATGAACATCGGCACGAAGAAGGGGGAGACGCGCCCCGGGCCCTTCTCGATCGCCCGCGAGTGCTGCTCTTCGAAGGTGTGTATCCCGCCGATGCCGCTCCCCACGATCACCCCGAAGCGCTCGGAGTCCAGGGAATCGAAGGTCTCGTCCAGCCCCGCCTCCTTCATGGCCTGCACCGCCGTGGCGATGGCGAACTGGCTGAAGCGGTCGGTGCGGTTGACCTCCTTGCGGTCGATGTAGGGCGAGGGGTCGAAGTCCTTGACCTCGCAGGCGAAGCGGACCTTGTGGCCCGACGCGTCGAACTGGGTGATGGGGCCGGCACCGCTACGCCCGCCGAGCAGGGCCGCCCAGGATTCCTGGACGTCCAGCCCGACGGGCGTGACCAGACCGGTCCCCGTGATCACGACTCGGCGATTCATCAGCCGCTCCGGGGTCTTCGGGAAGCTCGGGCCAGGGCCGCCGCGCGCGGCGGCCCCGTATGGAAAGGTGGAGCGAACGCGCGGAACCTCCGCGCGTCAGCTGCCCTGGGCGTTGTTCTGGATGTAGGCGATGGCATCGCCCACGGTGCGCAGCTTCTCGGCCTCTTCGTCGGGGATCTCCATCCCGAACTCTTCCTCGAAGGCCATCACCAGCTCCACGGTGTCCAGCGAGTCCGCGCCAAGGTCCTCCACGAACGAGGCCTCGGCCGTCACCTTCTCGGCATCCACGCCCAGCTCGTTGATGATGATCTCCTTGACCTTCGCCTCGATGTCCGCCATTGCACGTGCTCCTGTTGGTTTGAGCGATCGGGCCCGGACGCCATGGCCGGCCGGGCTCCCTGCCATCCTACGTCCTACATCACCATCCCACCGTCCACCACCAGCACCTGCCCGGTGATGTACGACGCGCCCGGCCCCGCCAGGAACCGCACCGCCGGCGCGATGTCCTCGGGCTTCCCCAGCCGCTGCAGCGCGATGGCGCCCATCAGCGCCGTGCGCGCGGCCTCGGGAAGCTCGGCCGTCATGTCGGTCTCAATGTATCCGGGGGCGACGGCGTTGACCAGAACCCCCCGCCCCGCCAGCTCCTTGGCCACCGACTTGGTCATCCCGATGAGCCCGGCCTTGGACGCGGCGTAGTTGGCCTGCCCCGCGTTCCCGGTCACGCCCACCACCGAGGAGATGTTGACGATGCGCCCCGCGCGGCGCTTCATCATCCCGCGGCTGGCCGCGCGCATCAGGTTGAAGGCGCCGCGCAGGTTGGTGTCCAGCACCGCGTCCCAATCCTCGTCCCTGATGCGCATCAGCACGTTGTCGCGCGTGACGCCGGCGTTGTTCACCAGGACGTCGAGCCCGCCGAAGTCCGCCTCCACCTGCTTGACCAGCGCGTTGCACGCCTCGGGGTCCGCCACGTCGCAGGCGTAGCCGCGGTGCCCCTCGCCGGGCAGCTCCGCCGCCGCCGCCTGCGCCCGCGCCCCGTCGCGCGCCACCACGGCCACGCGCGCCCCCGCCTGCGCCAGCTCCCGCGCGATGGCGAGGCCGATCCCCCGCGACCCCCCGGTGACGAGCGCCGTCTGACCCTGTAGCTCCACGCTGCCTCTGTCAGAAGAGTGTCAAGTGCCCAGGTTCAAGTGCCCAGGGCGGAAGGCGCACAGTATATCACTGCTCCGGCCACGTGGCACGGGTCACCTGCCGTTAACTGACACTTGAACCTGGGCACTCCCGTCAGAAGAGTGTCAAGTGCCCAGGTTCACGTGCCCGGGACGGAAAGGGCCCAGTATATCACCTCGCCGGGCACTTGGCACGATCACCTACCGTTACTGGGCACTCGAACCTTGAACCTGGGCACTCCCCTCCAGCAGCCCCTCGATCGCCTCCGCCGTCCCCAGCGCCACCCCGCGCCCCGCCGCCCCGTCGATGCGCTTGAGCATTCCGACGAGCACCTTGCCGGCGCCGATCTCCAGGAAGCGCTCCGCGCCCATCTGCAGCATGGTCTGCACCGACCTGGACCACTGCACCGGCGAGGTGAGCTGGTCCACCAGCAGCGCGCGGGCCTCGTCCGCGTCCGACACGGGGTGCGCCGTCACGTTGCTGATCACCGGAAAGGCCGGGGCGCGGAAGTCGATGGAGTCCAGCTGCGCCTGCAGCCCCGCCTCGGCCACCTGCATCAGCGGCGAGTGGAAGGCGCCGGAGACGGTGAGCGGATGCACCTTCTTGGCTCCCGCGGAGACCAGCATGGGCCCCACGCGCTCCACCGCGGCCACGTCGCCGGAGACGACGAGCTGGCCGGGGGTGTTGAAGTTGGCGGGGACGACGAGCGAATCCTCCGCCGACGCCTCGCGGCACACGCCCTCCACCACGTCGTCGTCCAGCCCCAGCACCGCCGCCATCGTCCCCGGGCGGGCGCCGCCGGCCTCCTGCATCAGCTCCCCGCGCCGCCGGACGGTGCGGATGGCGTCCGCGAAGGACATGGACCCCGCCGCCCAGTAGGCGCTCAGCTCGCCCAGCGAGTGGCCGCCGGCGCAGACCACGTCCAGGTCCGCGTCCTTCAGCACCGCCCACACCGCGGCGCTGTGCGCCAGCAGCGCGGGCTGCGCGCTGGCGGTCCGCGTCAGCTCCTCCGCCGGGCCCTCCCACATCAGCCGGGAGAGCGCGAAGCCCAGGGCGTCGTCCGCCTCGTCGAACACCGCGCGCGCGGCGGGAAAGCGCTCCGCCAGGTCGCGCCCCATCCCCACCGCCTGCGATCCCTGCCCCGGGAACAGCAGGGCGATCCGCTCACCGTTCATCAGAAGCGCACCACGTTGGCTGCCCAGGTGAATCCCGCGCCGAACGCCACCATCAGCACCAGCGACCCCTCGCCGATGCGCCCCGCCTCGATGGCCTCGTCCAGCGCCACGGGAATGGAGGCCGACGACATGTTGCCGT
>DASTNU010000921.1:0-4005 GCA_035720605.1 Longimicrobium sp.
GCGGGCAGGCGCACTCGCTGCACGGCTACTTCATGCTCCCCGGCGACGTGGACACGCCCATCGTCTACCAGGTGGACCGCATCCGCGACGGGCGCAGCTTCACCACCCGGCGCGTGCTGGCCATCCAGGAGGGGCGCGAGATCTTCTCCATGCTCTGCTCCTTCCACGTCGACGAGGAAGGGATCGACCACGGCGCGCCGCTGCCCCGGGTGCCGCCGCCGGAGGAGCTGCCGCGCGAGCTGGACCTGGTGCGGGCGATGGCGCACCGCATCCCGGAGCACCTGCGCGCCGTGTACGTGCAGGACCGGCCGATCGACTTTCGCCCCGTGGAGCCCGTGGACCCCTTTGCGCCGGAGGCGCGGCCGCCGCTGAAGCACACCTGGTTCCGCGCGGAGGGCACCATGCCCGACGAGCCGATCCTGCACCAGGCCGTGCTGGCGTACGCCTCGGACTACGGGTTGCTGGGGACCGCGCTGCTGCCGCACGGGCTGTCGTTCCTGATGCGCCGCGTGCAGGCCGCCAGCCTGGACCACGCCGTCTGGTTCCACCGCCCGTTCCGCGTGGACGACTGGCTGCTGTACGAGATGGACGCCCCCGCCGCCGCCGGCGCGCGCGGCTTCGCCCGCGGCTCCATCTTCACCCGCGACGGGCGGATGATCGCCTCCACCGCCCAGGAGGGGCTGCTGCGGATGCTGCACAACAGCCATCCCGCCGACGACCGCGCATCGGGCTGATCATCGAAGAACAAGAGATTTTGGGGGGTACAGAGCAACAGAGTCAGACAGAGGAACAGGGTTCATGCTCGTTCCTCTGTCTGACTCGGTTACTCTGTCCCCCCCATCTTTTTTGATGTTTTCCTACCAGCGAGGATCCTGGCGAAGGAGGGCCTCGGCATCGCCGGGGCGCAGGGGTTCGGAGATGAGGTAGCCCTGCGCGTAGTCGCACCCCATCTCCCGCAGCAGGACCAGCTGCGCGGGCGAATCCACCCCTTCGGCCACCACCGTCACCCCCAGCTGCCGCGTCAGGGCGATGATGGCGGAGACGAAGCGCGCGTTGTGCGGGTCGTCGTCCATCCCGTGCACGAACTCGCGGTCGATCTTCACCCCGTCCACCGGAAAGCGCCGCAGGTAGCCCAGCGACGCGTACCCGGTGCCGAAGTCGTCCAGGTGCAGCCGTACCCCCAGCTGCTTCAGGCCCCCCAGCATGTGGGCCGCCGACTCGGCCTTGTCGATCAGCACGCTCTCGGTGATCTCCAGCAGCAGCGACTCCGGCGCCAGCGGGCATTCCGCCAGCGCCGTCTCCACCTGCCGCGCCAGGTCGGCCTGCATGAACTGCTTGGCGGACAGGTTCACGGCGATGGAGAGCGGCGGCACGCGGGGGATGCGCTGCCAGCACGCCAGCCGGCGGCACGCCTCCTCCACCACCCAGCGGCCCAGGGGCAGGATGAAGCCCGTCTCCTCCGCCACGGGGATGAAGTCCGCGGGGAGGATCATCCCGAACTCCGGGTGCTGCCACCGGACCAGCGCCTCGAAGCCCGTGATCCGCCCCGTCCGCAGCAGGATGATGGGCTGGAAGAAGAGCCGCATCTCGTCGTTGGCCAGCGCGCGCCGCAGGTCCGTCTCCAGCTGCAGGCGCCGCATGGCCGCCGCGTGCATCCGCCGGTCGAACACCTCGTAGCGCGCCTTGCCCTGCAGCTTGGCCCGGTGCAGCGCCGCGTCCGCGTTCCTCAGCAGCTCCTCCGGCTGCGCGTCGCCGCCGCAGAGCGCGATGCCGATGCTGGCGGAGGTGAACACCTCGTGCGCGCCCAGGGTGAACGGCGCGTGCATGGCCTCCAGCACCCGGTCCGCCACGTGCGTGGCCTCCACGCTTGTGGCCACGTTCTCCAGCAGGATGGTGAACTCGTCGCCGCCGAAGCGCGACACCGTGTCGCCGGGGCGCAGCGAGCGCTCCAGCCGGGCCCCGATGGCCCGCAGCAGGTCGTCGCCGGTGCCGTGGCCCAGCGAGTCGTTGATGAGCTTGAAGCGGTCCAGGTCCAGAAAGAGCACGGCGAACGGCGCCCCGCGGTTGCGGCGGATGCGCTCCAGCGCGTGGTCCAGCCGGTTGATGAAGAGCGCGCGGTTGGGGAGCCCGGTGAGCGCGTCGTGCAGCGCCCCGTGGGCCAGCTGTTCTTCCGCGCGCTTGCGGTCGCCGATCTCGGTGATCGCCCCCAGCGTGCCGATCACCTCGCCGGCGGCGTTGCGGAAGGGGGTGGCGTGGATCTCCGTCCAGCCGGCCGTCCCGTCCTTGCGCACCGTCCGCATCTCGTAGCGCTCGGAGACCCCGTCCAGCCGCCGCCGCATCCGCTCGCCGAACACCTCGCGCTCCTCCGGCGGCACCAGCACCTGCGCGCTCACCCGTCCCACCAGCTCCTCGGGCGCCCAGCCGAAGATCTCCTCCACCCGCGGGTTGGCGTACACGATCACGTCTTCCGCGTCGGTGATGACCAGCCCCTCGCCCAGCGTCTCCACCACGGTGCGAAAGCGGATCTCCGACTCGCGCAGCGCCTCTTCTGCCCGGGCGCGCGCGGTGATGTCGCGGGTGTTGACCACGATGCCGCGCACCGCCGGCGAGTCCAGCAGGCTGGTGGCGGTCAGCTGCAGCACGCGCCAGCCGCCCTCGCGGTGCCGGTTGCGAAAGGTAAGGGTGTGCACCGCGCCCGGCCCGTCGCACACCTGGTGAAAGAACACCGCCAGCCGCCCGCGGTCGTCCGGGTGCGCGCCGGCGAAGGCGCTGGTGCCCACCAGCTGCGCCGGCGTGTAGCCGACCACCCGCTCCACCGCGGGGGTGTGGTAGCGCACCGTGCCGTCCGCCTCCAGCACGGTGATGGCGTCGGAGGCGTTCTCGGTGAGGGCGCGAAAGTATTCCTCGCTGTGCTGCAGCGCCTCTTCCGCGCGCCCGCGCTCCGCCACCTCCGCCTGCAGCGCGCGGCGATCGTCGTCCGCCTCGCGATACGCGCGGTCCACGGCATCCAGGAAGGCGCGGATCTCCGGCGGCGCGGCCTCCGCCCCGCCGAAGCATTCCGCGAGCTGCCGCACCAGCAGGGTGTGCATCACGCCCTGGAGCAGGGGTGTCGTCATCGTCCGTCCGGCATGCCGCGCGTGGACCGCGCCGCACACAAAGTCCCCCCAAATGCGGTGCCGGTGCGCCGTCTCGCAAGGGGTCTGTTCCACCGCTGCTACATCGAGGGAAATGACGATGGCCCCACACGGAGTCAACGGAGTCCAGATTCCAGGCCGTTTCCGTGGACCGTAATGCGAGGCGTGCGGGATGGGTGCAGGCTGGATACTTTGGGTTACGATCGGCCGCCGCAGTCGCTTTCGCACTCTCGCACCCTCGCGCTTACGCATTCGTCTCCCCGCCCATGCCCCCATCCGCCGAAGCTCTCTCCCTCGTCGCCCGCGCGGCGCAGCACGCATCCCGCACCGCCGTGGTCGCGCCGGAGGGCGAGTTCACCTACGCGGAGCTGCTGGATGCCTCCGCGCGCGTGGCCGCGGAGCTGCTGGATGGAGAGACGGACCTGGCGGAGGCGCGGGTGGCGTTCCTGGCGCCGCCGGGGTGGCACTACGTGGCGGTGCAGTGGGGGATCTGGCGCGCGGGGGGGATCGCGGTGCCGCTGGCCGTCTCGCATCCGCCGGCGGAGCTGGAGTACGTGGTGCAGGACGCGGACGCCGGCATCGTCGTCGCGCACCCGGACTTCGCGGATGCGCTGCGGCCGATCGCGGAGCGAAACGGCCGCCGCTTGGTGACGACGGACGAGGCGCTCGCCGCGGCGCCGGGCTCGCTGCCCGCCGTGGAGGCGTCGCGCCGGGCGATGATCGTCTACACCAGCGGCACCACGGGGCGGCCCAAGGGCGTGGTGACCACGCACGCCGGCCTGCGCGCGCAGATCGAGGCGCTGGTGCAGGCGTGGGGATGGACGGCGGAGGACCGCATCCTCCTCGTCCTGCCGCTGCACCACGTGCACGG
>DASTNU010000922.1:0-2528 GCA_035720605.1 Longimicrobium sp.
CCGGATCGAAGCTCCACGACGGCGGGTGCAGCTTGACGTAGACGGGCCTGGCGCCGGAGAGGATGGCGTCGGGCGCGTAGTTCTCGTAGAACGGCTCGAAGATCACCACCTCTTCGCCGGGGTCCACGGTGGCCATCAGCGTGGCGATCATCCCCTCGGTGCTGCCGCAGGTGACGGTGATCTCGCGCTCGGGATCGACCTCCAGCCCCAGGTGCCACGCCGTCTTCTTCGCGAGCGCCTCGCGAAAGTCTCGCGCGCCCCAGGTGATGGCGTACTGGTTCACGTCGCGGGCGATGGCGTCCATCGCGGCCTGCTTGATGGCCTCGGGCGCGCCGAAGTCGGGAAATCCCTGCGCCAGGTTCACCGCGCCGTACATCATCGCCTGCCGCGTCATTTCGCGGATGACGGATTCGGTGAAGCGGCTGGCCTTCTCCGACACGCTGGACCTGCGGGAAACCGTCGTCATTCGTGTTGCCGTGGATCGATGGTGTTCGCCGAGATGGTACGAGAGAAGCCGCCCCCGGTCCCGGCGGTTGAAATCGCTGCTGCAAAGTCACAAAGACCACCTGCGCGGTCTGCACCGCGGCCTTCACCCTTTCACCCCTTCACCCTTTCACCCTTTCACCCCTTCACCCCTTCACCCCTTCACGGTACTCCTCCAGCTCCGCCTTGCGCTCGCGGCTCAGGGCGTCCAGCGAGGCGTGCCAGCCGTCGCGGTAGGCGCGCAGCCGGTCCACCAGCGCCTCGGCGACGGCCAGGTTGCGGAACCACTTCTTGTCCGCCGGCACGATGTGCCACGGCGCCGCCTCCGTGCTGCAGCGGCTCAGGGCGTCCTCGTACGCCTGCTGGTATGCATCCCAGTGTGCGCGGTTCTGCCAGTCGCTGGCGGCCAGCTTCCACGCCTTGGTGGCGTCTTCCTCGCGCTCCAGCAGCCGCTTCTCCTGCTCGTCCTTGCTGATGTGCAGGAAGAACTTGAAGATGATGGTGCCGTTCGCCGCCAGCAGCGACTCGAACTGGTTGATCTGCTCGTAGCGCGCCTGCCACACCGGCTCCGGCGCCAGCCCCAGCACCGGGACGGCGATCACGTCCTCGTAGTGCGAGCGGTTGAAGACGCCGAACATGCCGCGCCTCGGAACCACCCGGTGCACGCGCCAGAGAAAGTCGTGCGCGAGCTCCTCTTCCGTGGGCACCTTGAAGGTCTCTACCCGCACCCCCTGCGGGTCAAGGTTCGCCAGGACGCCGCGCATGGTGCCGTCCTTGCCGCTGGTGTCCATCCCCTGCAGCACCATCAGTACGCTGTGCTTCTCCGCCGCGTACAGCTCCTCCTGCAGCGCGTCCAGCTCCGCGTTCAGCTCGGCGAATCGCGTCCGCCCCTGCTCCTTGTCCAGCCCCGCCGTGTCCGCCGGATCGTGGTCCTGCAGCCGCACCCGGGTGCCGGGAGGGACGAGGGTTGCGTAGGGCATGTGCGGTGAACGGGTGAGGAGGTCAACGGGTGACGGACCGCCGCCGCGTCAGTCCAGCGGTGGGCGGGGCATGGGACGAAGCTGCTGCACGATGCCGGCCGCCGCCAGTGCGCGCTCCTCGCCGCGCGGCGGCGCGACGATCTGCAGCCCCACCGGCATCCCCGCGGAATCCACCCCCGCGGGGACGGACGCCACCGGCAGCCCCGTCATGCTCAGCACGAAGGTGGGGGCGATCCAGTCCACGTACGTCTCCATCTCGCGGCCGCCCACCGTGCGCGGAAAGTTCTCTTCCACCGGAAAGGGCGGCACCGCCATCGTGGGGGTCAGCAGGTGGTCGAACCGTCCGAAGAGCGCGCGGAAGTCCTCCCAGATGCGACGCCGCGCCTGCTCCGCCGCCCCCAGCTCCTGCATGGTGACCGCCAGCCCCGCGCGCACGTTGTTCGCCACGTTCACGCCGAACTCCTCCAGCCTGTCCAGGTGCGGATAGAGCTGCGAGACGAACCAGTATCCCCGCAGCGCCAGGAACGGCTTGCGGGCGTACGACAGGTCCAGGTCGATCTCCTCCACCGCGGCCCCCGCGTCGCGTAGCGCGAAGGCGGCCTCGCGGCACACGCGCTCCACGTCCGCGTCGATGCCGATCCCGCCGATGTCGCGGCACCAGGCGAAGCGCCTGCCCCGCAGGTCCGCCCGGCGCACCGCCGCCGCGAAGTCGCGCCCGTCCACCGGCTGCGCCAGCGGAGCGACATCGCCGGGCCCGGCGACGGCCTGCAGCCCGAGCGCGACGTCCTCCGCGGTGCGCCCCATCACCCCGGTCACCTGCATGGGGTCCCAGATGTACTCCTGGGGCCAGGTGGGCACCAGCCCCACCGACGGCCGCAGCCCGACGACGCCGCAGAACGAGGCGGGGATGCGCAGCGACCCGCCCAGGTCCGTCCCCTGCGCCAGGCCGAACATCCCCGTCGCCAGCCCCGCGGCGCCGCCGCCGGTGCTGCCGCCGGCGCTCCGCTCCGGGTTCCACGGGTTGCGCGTGAGCCCGAACACCGCGTTGAAGGTGTTGCCTCCCGC
>DASTNU010000923.1:0-3174 GCA_035720605.1 Longimicrobium sp.
CCACGTTGGACGGATCTACACCGGTGCAGTTGAAGCCCCGCGCAGTTTGCGGGGCTTTCCGCAGTCGTTGCGGCGAGTTCACTCGCTCAGGCGCGAGGGTGGACCCACGTGGCCGGGCCTCGCGCCCGGCGGTTGAAACCGCTGCTGGAACGTCACGAAGTCCGCCTCCGCGGACTGTCCCGGGTCGGGTGAGTGCCACGTTGGACGGATCTACACCGGTGCAGTTGAAGCCCCGCGCAGTTTGCGGGGCTTTCCGCAGTCGTTGCGGCGAGTTCACTCGCTCAGGAGCCTCGCGCCATCGCGCCGTCGTAGCGCCCTCGCCGCATCGGCCGTTATCATCCGGGCATCGAATCACCTCTCCTCCCCGCATTCACCCGCCATGCGCCTCGCGCTCCTCCTCCTCACCACCCTCTTCCCCCTCGCCGCCGCCGCGCAGCAGGCGACCACGCCGGCGCCCGTCGCGTACGTGCTGACGGTGGATTCGGCGGACCTGTCCGGGTGGACGGTGGAGATGCGCATCGCCGACGCGCCGGAGACGATGCGGCTGGTGATGGCGGCGCACCCGGAGTACGACGACGCGTTCCGGCGTTTCGTCCGCGGCTTCGCCGTGGAGTCGCCCGGCGGCGCGGCGGAGGTGGTGCATGAGGACAGCGCGGTGTGGCGCGTGCGCAGCGCGGGCGGCCCGGTGACGGTGCGCTACCGCGTCGGGGTGCCGCCGCGTGAAGAAGGCTTCCATCCCAGCTGGGTGCCGTTCCTCACCCCCACCGGCGGACTGACCGGCGGACCGCACGCCTTCATGTACGTGCTGGGCCGCGAGCAGGCGCCCGCGCGCGTGGAGCTGCGCCTCCCATCCGGCTGGGATGTCGCCACCGCCCTCCCACGGGACGGAAGCACACGCTCCTTCGCCGCCCCGGACGTGGCCACGCTGCTGGATGGGCCGATGCTCGTCGGCGAGCTGCGGCGCTGGCGCTTCGACGTGGACGGCGTGCCGCACCACGTCGCCTACTGGCCGCAGCCGGACGCCGTCCCCTTCGACACCGTCGCGCTGGTGGAGGCGCTGCACGGCATCGTCGTCGAGTCACACGCGATGTTCCGCGGGCTGCCGTACGGCGAGTACCATTTCCTGCTGATCGACGACGCCTACGGGGGCCTGGAGCATGCGACCTCCACCACCCTGGGCGCGCCCGCCGGCGAGCTGGCCGGCGACCGCTCCGACTTCCTCCTTTCCGCCGCGCACGAGTACTTCCATCTCTGGAACCTGATGCGCCTGCGCCCCGCCGGCTGGGGCGGGCTCACGCACCTGCCGCCCGTCCGCACCCGCGAGCTATGGTGGAGCGAAGGGGTGACGATGTACTTCGCCGACGCGCTGCTGCGCCGCGCCGGACTCGTACAGGCCTCGCGGCTGGACGCGCTCGCCGCCGACGTGGAGCGGTACCTGGACGACCCGTCCACCGGGCAGGTCTCTCCCGAGGAGGCGGGGTGGTGGTCCGGCAGCCCGCTGGAGGCGAACCCCGCCGCGCGCGGCGACCACTACCTGCTGGGCGAGCTGGCGGCGGTGGTGCTGGACCTGGCGATCCGCGACTCCACCGGCGGCGCGCACAACCTGGACGACGTGATGCGCGCGCTGGTGGCCGCCCACCCGCCGGGGCACGGCTACACCGGCGCCGACATCGAGCGCGCCACGAGCGAGGTCTGCGGATGCGATCTGTCCGGCTTCTTCGCGCGGCACGTGCGCGGCGCGGAGCGGCTGGACTTTGCCGGCGCCCTGCGCCCGCTGGGGCTCGCGCCGCACGTCCACATGGAGCCGGCGGTGGATGACCAGGGCCGCCCGCGCGCCGACCTGCGCGTCTGGCCGTACGACGCGACGGACGGCCTGCGGGTGGTCGTCCCCGATCCGCGCAGCGTGTGGGCCCGCGCCGGCCTGCGCACCGGCGACAGAGTGGTGTCGATCAACGGCACTGCGGTCGATTTCCGCCGCGCGTTCCTGACGGCCGCGCGCCCGCTCCGCGTCGGCGAGCGCGTCCGCGTGGAGGCGATCCGCGACGGGCAGCCGGTTACGGTGGAGCTCGTGATGGAGGGGTACGAGCAGGCGCGGGTGACGTTCGCGGACCTGCACCGCATCACCCCCGGGCAGCACGCCGCGCGCGCCCGCTGGCTGGCCGCCGCGCCGTGAGAACCCCGGCGGCGGCAACGTCGGAATCGTGCGCGACGGCCGCCCCCACGCCCGGCGGTTGAAACCGCTGCTGGAAGGTCACGAAGTCCGCCTGCGCGGACTGCATCGGCGGCGTTCGTGCGTCGTCCCACTGTCCCTCTGCCTCTCCGCCGCGTGCGGTCCCCTCCGGGGTCACTGCAGCCGCAGGAGCAACGTCTGATGGCGCTGCCGCACACCATCGTCCCCGTTCCCGCCCGGGTGGAGCTGACGGACTCGGATTCGTTCGCCATCGCCGCCGACACGCGGATCATCGTCGATGCCGGCTTGGACGAGGCCGCGCGGATCGGCGAGTACCTGGCGGGCATCCTCCGTCCCTCGACGGGGCATCCGCTCCCGGTCTCGGCGGATGCGGATGCGCGCGGGACGATCGCGCTGCGGATCGATCCACGGAACGAGGCGCTGGGCGAGGAGGGGTACGAGCTGGCGATCTCGCTGGACTCCGTGCGGCTGGCGGCGCACCGCCCCGCGGGGCTGTTCCGCGGCGTGCAGACGCTGCGGCAGCTGCTGCCCTTTCAGGTGGAGGCGGAGCAGAGCGCCAAGTACCACGGCCCGTGGACGATCCCGGCGGGCGTGATCGTGGACCGGCCGCGCTTCGCCTGGCGGGGCGCGATGCTGGACGTGGCGCGCCACTTCTTCACCGTGCACGAGGTGAAGCAGTACATCGACGCGCTGGCGCTGTACAAGATCAACGTCCTGCACCTGCACCTCTCGGATGACCAGGGGTGGCGCATCGAGATCGCGTCCCGGCCGCGGCTGGCGCAGGTGGGCGGGAGCACGCAGGTGGGCGGCGGCCCCGGCGGTTTCTACACGCAGGCGGAGTACGCCGGGATCGTCCGCTACGCGCAGGAGCGCTACGTCACCGTCGTCCCGGAGATCGACATGCCGGGGCACACCAACGCCGCGCTGGCCGCGTACCCGGAGCTGAGCTGCGGCCGGCGGCCGCCGGAGCTGTACACCGGCAT
>DASTNU010000924.1:0-6456 GCA_035720605.1 Longimicrobium sp.
GCGGGTCTCCAGGTCACGCATGCTCGCTCTCTTCCTCGGCCAGCAGCCGGGCCAGTTCGTCCGCGTCCATCCCCTCCAGCTCGTCCAGCAGCCGCCGGGTGGCGTCCTGCTCCGCGCGCTCCACGGCGGCCGCCAGCCCGGCGACGGTGGGCGACTCGAACAGGGCGCGCACCGGCAGCTCCACCTGCAGCGCCTCGCGCACCCGCGACACCACGCGGGTGGCCAGCAGCGAGTGGCCGCCCAGGTCGAAGAAGCCGTCGTGCACCCCCACCTGCTGCACCCCCAGCACCTCCGCCCAGATCCCCGCCATCCGCTCCTCGGCCGGCGTGCGCGGCGCCACGTACGTCCCGCACGAGCCGGGCGTGTCGGGCGCAGGCAGCGCCCCGCGGTCCACCTTGCCATTTGCGGTGACGGGCGGTGCCTCCAGCACCACGAAGGCGCTCGGCGCCATGTACTCCGGCAGCCGCGCGCGGGCGGCCTCGCGAAGCGCGGGTACGAGCGCGCGCATGCGGCGGCCCCACTGCGGGTCGTTGGCATAGCTCTCCCACGGCCGCTCCGCATCCACCGCCGCGGGGAAGTGCGCGACCCCGCCGGCCGGATGGAAGAGCACGTCCAGCGTGCCAGACGCGCCGGGGCGCACCTCGATTCCCCGCGCCAGCTCGTCGGCCAGGGCGAACAGCGCCTCGGGGGCGATCCCGCCTGCGTCCTCGGCCGAGAGCACGCGCACGGCCGCCGCGTCGGCTGCTTCACCGCCGGCCGATACCAGCTCGTACGCGCGGACGTGCTCGCGGACCCGCGCGTCGGGCACGCCACGGACGAGCAGCGCCGACACGCTCCCCTCCGCCAGCGCCCGCAAGCCGTCCGCGTCCTCCCCGCTCCACTCCCGGACGACGGGTGCCGTAGCGGCGGCAGCGGCCACGTCCAGGTGGAGGACAACGTCGTAGCGGAAGCGTGAGACCTCGTTGTCGTACTTACCCCGCTTCACCTGCACTTCGACGCGGCCGAGGCGGGGGATGCGCGCCCGGAGCGCCTCGAACAGCGCCGGATCCAGCAGCAGCTCCTGCTCCTCCACGATCCCGCGCCGCACCCGGTCCAGCAGGCGCCCGGCGGCGAGGTCGTCGGGTGCGCGTGCGAGTTCCACCGAGGCGTGGAAGGCACCCGCCAGCGGCAGGCTGCGCACGTCACCCACGAAGATCCGCCCGCCCGGCCGCAGCGCCGCGGCCGCACCCTCCAGCACGCGCAGCAGATAGCCCAGGTCCGGGAAGTACTGCGCGACCGAGTTGACCACCACCAGGTCGAGCCCCGCCCCCGCGTAGTCGTCCAGCCGGTCGGCCTCGCGCTCGGAGAGCGAGACCTGCGGGAGCCCCGCGGCATGCCGGCGCACGTGCTCCAGCGCCACCCCCGAGAAGTCGGTCCCGTGGTAGGCCCGCGTGTGCGGCGCCACGCGGAAGAGCAGCAGCCCCGTCCCGCACCCGACCTCCAGCACCCGCTCCGGACGCAGCGCCAGGATGCGCTCCGCCGTGTGCTCGACCCACGCGCGCATCTCCTCGCGCGGGATCGGCTCGCCCGTGTAGCTGCTGTTCCACCCCTTCAACTGCAGGGTTGGATCTGCTTCCCCCTCGTCCTGCGCGTAGGTGTCGTCGAAGAGCGTCTCCCACTCGGCCACCTGCTCCTTGCCGCCGCCGGCGGTCTCGACGCCGTCCGCGCTCGGGACGACGTAGGCGACCAGGCGCCTGTCCCCCGGCGCGCCCTCCCGTGCCAGCACGACGGCCTCCCGGACGCCGGGCTGCTCGCGCAGCACCGCCTCCACCTCGCCGGGCTCGATGCGGAAGCCGCGCACCTTCACCTGCTCGTCGGCGCGCCCCAGGAACTCCAGCACCCCGTCCGCGCGCCAGCGAGCGCGGTCGCCCGTACGGTAGGCCCGCTCCGCCCCGGCGCCGACGAACTTCTCGGCGTTCAGCTCCGGCCGGCCGAGGTAGCCCCGCGCGACCCCTCCGCCCGAGATCCACACCTCACCGGGGACGCCCAAGGGTGCGAGCTCGCCGCGGGGACCGCACACGCGCAGACGGACGCCGGGGAGCGGAGACCCGAGCGGGTGCCCCTCGACGGCGCCGCTCACCGGGTACGTGGAACAGATTATGGCCGTCTCGGTGGGACCGTACAGCACCACGGTCCTGGCGTCGGGGAAGGCATCACGCATCTCCTCCAGCAGGTCGGGCGGCACCGTGTCCCCGCCCACCAGCAGGAGCCGCAACGAAGGAAGCGCCCCGCCGCCGCGCGCGGCCTCCACGGTCTGCCGCATCAGCGCCGGGACGGCGTGCAGCACGCTCACGTCTGCCGCGGCCTCCACCAGCGTCTCCGGGTCCCGCGCGACCTCGTGCGGGATGATCCGCACCGCACCCCCGGCCAGGAGCGGCGTGACCAGCTCCAGCAGCGAGATGTCGAACGAGGTCGAAGCGAGCGCCGCCACCACGTCACCGGGGGCGAAGCCGAGTGTTTCCAGGCTGGCACGCAGGGTGTGGGTGAGCTGCGCGTGCTCCACCATCACCGCCTTGGGTGTGCCCGTCGATCCCGACGTGTAGATCAGGTAGGCCAAGTCGCCCGGCAGGACGTCCGCCGTCGCCGCGCCGCCCTCCTCCGCTCCCCCCCGGCCCTGGAGAGTGGGAATTCCGTCCAGCAGCACCACCTCCACCTCCCGCTCCGGCAGCAGCCCGGCCAGCGCCGACTCGGTGACCACCAGCTCCGCGCCCGAGTCGCCGACGAGGAAGGACAGCCGCTCCGCCGGGTGGGTGGGATCGAGCGGCAGGTAGACGCCGCCCGCCTTCCACACGGCCAGCGGCGCCACGAGCACACCCGGGCCGCGCTCCAGACACACGGCGACCGTCGTCCCGACACCCACGCCGAGGGCGCGCAGGCGCCGGGCGAGGCGCTCGGTCCGCTCGTCCAGCTCGGCGTAGGTGAGCGACTCCCCCTCGAACAGGAGGGCCGGGGCCTCCGGCGTGCGGGCGGCCTGCGCCGCGAAGAGGCGGTGCACCGGGACGCCGCCCGCGTCCTCGCGGGCGGGACCGCTTCCGTACGCGAGGAGCGTCCGCGCCTCCTCCGCGGGCAGAATCGCCAGGCGCGACAGACGCTCCTCCGGCGCAGTGCAGACGTCGCCAAGAAGGGTCTGGTACTGCGCCGCGAAGCGCTCGATGGTGGCGGCGTCGAACAGGTCGGTCCGGAAGCGCAGGCTCCCGACCAGCTCCTCGCCCACCTCGTGGAGGTCCAGCTCCAGGTCGAAGCGCACCGTCCGGATCTCGCCCCCGAACGGCTCCAGCCGAAGCCCGGCGATGCCGGACCCCTGGCCGGCGTCCACGTTCTGGAGCGCGAACATCACCTGGAAGAGCGGCGTGTGCGACAGGCCTCGCTCCGGGGCGACCTCCTCTACCAGCCGCTCGAACGGCAGCTCCTGGTGTGCGTATGCCCCCAGCGCCGTCTCCCGTACGCGGCCCACGAGCTCCTGGAACGACGGGTCGCCGGAGAGATCGATGCGCAGCGCGAGCGTGTTGACGAAGAAGCCGATCAGACCCTCCGTCCCCACCTGCGTGCGTCCCGCGATCGGCGAGCCGACGACCAGGTCTTCCTGCCCCGACCAGCGCGAGAGCAGCAGGTCCAGGGCGGCGTGCGTCACCATGTAGAGCGTGGCCCCTTCCCGCCGGGCGAGAGAGCGGAGCCCGCGTGTAACGTCCGCGGGAAGGCGGAACCCATGCGAAGCGCCGCGCGAGCTCGCCACCGCGGGGCGCGGGCGGTCGGTCGGAAGCTCCAGCGCGGGGGGCGCGCCGCCCAGCCGCTCCCGCCACCAGTCGAGCTGCCGCTGGAGCACCTCGCCCCGCAGCCAGCCGCGCTGCCACACGGCGAAGTCCGCGTACTGCACCGCCAGCGGCGGCAGCGGCGATGCCGATTCGTAGAGGGTGAACAGCTCGCGGAAGAGCACGCCCATGCTCCAACCGTCGCTGATGATATGGTGCATGCACAGGAGGAGGACGTGCTCCTCGTCCGCGAGCCGCACCAGCGTCGCGCGCAGCAGCGGACCGCGCTCCAAGTCGAAGGGGCGCTCCGCGTCCTCCCGCGCCAGGCGGCGCGCCTCCTGCTCGCGCGCCTGCGGCGCGAGCCCGGTGAGGTCCAGCACGGGCAGGTGCGCGGGCGCGGCCGGGTGCACGACCTGCACGGCGCCCTGCTCCACCGGGCGGAACGTGGTGCGCAGCGCCTCGTGCCGCTCCGTCAACGCGCCCAGCGCCCGCTCCAGGGCGCTCACGTCGAGGCTCCCCCGCAGCCGGCGCGACCGGGGCATGTTATAGCCGGCGCCCTCCGGCTCCATCTGGTGCAGGAACCAGAGCCGCTCCTGCGCGAAGGACAGCGGCAGCGGCGCCTCCCGGGGAACGGGAGTCAGCGGTGGGAGGGCGGCACCCTCGCCCGCGCGCCGCATCTCCTCCACGCGCCCGGCCAGCTCCGACACCGTGGGTCCCTCGAAGAGCGCCCGCAGCGGCACCTCCACCCCGAACACCTCGCGGATGCGCGAGACCACCCGCGTAGCCAGCAGCGAGTGTCCGCCCAGATCGAAGAAGCTCTCCCGGACTCCCACCCGCTCCAGGCGCAGCACCTCCGCCCAGATCTCGGCCAGCACCTCCTCCACGGGGGTACGCGGCGCCACGTACCGGTCCGCGTCGGCCGCGTACTCCGGCGCCGGCAGCGCCTTTCGGTCCAGCTTCCCGTTCGGGGTCAGCGGCAACCGGTCCAGGGCGACGAACGCGCCAGGTACCATGTAGTCCGGCAGGATACGGCGCACGTGCGCGCGCAGTGCGTCCGTCTCCACGTCGCCCACCACGTACGCCACCACCCGCTTCTCGCCCGCGTCCTCGCGCGCCAGGACCGCGCACTCGCGCACGCCCTCGTGCTCCAGCAGCGCCGCCTCGATCTCGCCCAGCTCGATGCGGAAGCCGCGGACCTTCACCTGGAAGTCGGTGCGCCCCAGGAACTCCAGCGTCCCGTCCGCCCTCCAGCGGCCCAGGTCGCCCGTCCAGTACAGCCGTGCGCCGCCCTGCACCGAGAACGGATCGGGGACGAATCGCTCCGCCGTCATCCCCGGGCGCCCCAGGTAGCCGCGCGCCACCTGCGCGCCGCCCACGTGCAGCTCGCCGGGAACACCCGCGGGAACGGGGTTGCCGTAGCCGTCCAGCACGTACGACGCGGTGCCGCCGATCGGCCGGCCGATGGGGGGGAGCCCGACGCCGTCCGGGGAGACCTCGCCGGAGGTGGCGACGACGGTGTTCTCCGTCGGGCCGTAGTTGTTCACCAGCGCGAAGGGGAGGGACGTGGACGGGCGCGCGCGCAGCCGGTCGCCGCCCGCGAGCAGCACCCGCAGCGCCGCGCCCGCAGGCCACGCCAGCGGCAGCACCGCCTCGGCGACGGGCGTCGGCAGGAAGCAGATCGTGATCCCCCGCTCGACCATCCAGTCGCGCAACGCCGCGGGGTCCGTCCGCAGCGCCTCGGGGACCACGTGCAGGCCGGCGCCGGCGGCCAGGTACGGCCACAGCTCCCAGCCGCTCGCGTCGAACCCCACGCCCGCGGCCAGCGTGGCCCGGTCCGCCGGGGTGACGCGGAAGGCTTCGCGGTGCCAGCCCACCAGGTTGGCCAGCGCGCGGTGCTCCACCATCACCCCCTTGGGCCGGCCGGTGGAGCCGGAGGTGTAGATGACGTACGCCAGGTCGGACGGATCGACGCTGGTCCCCGGATCGGTGTCGTCCGCCGCCTCCTCCAGCCCCCCGCCGGGGCCGACCGCCAGCACCGCCGCGCCGAACGCCGCCAGCCGCGGGGCCAGGCGCTCCTGCGCGGCCACCACGGGGACGTCCGCATCCTCCAGCATGAAGCGGATGCGCTCGTCCGGGTACGCGGGATCGATGGGGACGTAGGCGCCGCCGGCCTTCAGCACCCCCAGCAGCGCCGCCGCCAGCTCCGGCGAGCGCTCCATGCACACCGCCACCGGCCGCCCGCGCCCCACGCCGCGCCGGCGCAGGGCGTTGGCGATGCAATTCGCCGCGGCGTCCAGCTCCGCGTACGTCAGCGCGCCGTCCTCTCCCGCGATGGCGACGGCGTCCGGCGTCCGCGCCGCCTGCTCCGCCACCAGCCGGTGCACGGGCTCGCGCCGGTAGATGCGGGCGGTGCGGTTCCACCCCTCTACCACCGTCGCCCGCTCCTCCGGCGCCAGCAGCGGCAGGGCGGAGACGCGGGCCGACGGATCGGCCAGCAGGGCCCGCAGGATCGACCGGTAGTGCTCCTCCATCCGCACCACCGTGTCGCGCTCGAACAGGTCGGTGGCGTACTCCCAGATCATCGTCACCTGGTCGTCCGCGCCCGCCTGCTGGCTGCCGCGGGGGATGCAGATGACCTGCAGGTCGAACTTGGCGGACTCGTTGCTGA
>DASTNU010000925.1:0-2398 GCA_035720605.1 Longimicrobium sp.
TGTACGCCGCGCTGCAGGCCGCGCGCGCGGGCGACGCCCTGGTGCTGGTGCCCACCCTCTTCGAATCTCCCGCCGCTCAGGGGCTGGTGCACGGGCGGCCGGGGCAGCGCCTGCCGCTCCGGGGGCTTCGCGTCGTCGGCCCGCCGGATACGCCCGGCGCGCTGACGCTGCACGGGACCGCCACGCAGGCGTGGGCCGTGGCGGGGGTGGGCGACGAAGCGCTGGCGGGGGTGACGGTAGAGCTGGCCTTCGCCGCCTCGGCGGACGGGCCCCCCGCCGTCACCGGCACGGTGCGGGGAAGCCTGCGCCTGGGCGACACGCCGCTGGCGGTGAGCGGTACGCTGGCGGACGACGGGTCGCTGGAACTGCGCGTGGACGCGGGCACCCTCCCGGCCCGGCCGCTGGCGGAGTGGACGCGGCTGGTCGGCGCCCCTGCGGGCCGCGGACTCCTCCCCCCCACGCTGGACGACCCGCTGCAGCTTTCCCCCACGGCGCTGACGCTGACGCTGGCGCCCACCGACGGCGCGGCGGCGGTGGAGCTGACGACGGCGCTCCCGGGGACGTGGGACCTGGTTCCCGGCTCGCTGGGTGTGCGCGACCTGTCGCTGGTGGCGCGGGCGGACGCCCTGGCCTCCACGCCGGCGCGGCCGGGGTCCGTTACCCTGTCGGCGCGGGTGCACGGCACGCTGCGGCTGGGCGGCGGTGAGTGGCAGGCGGCGGTTGCGCTGGACGGGCGGGGCGGCGCGTACGCCGCCGTCTTCTCCGCGGACGGCGACGTGCTTCCGGCGTTCGGCGACCTGGCGGACCTGGCCGGGGGGACGGCGCTGCGGGACGCGGTGCAGAGCGGCTTTGAGGCGATGCGCCTGACCGCGCTGCGCCTGCGCCGGGCCAGCCTGGAGGTGGACCTTGACGCCCGCACGCTCCGCTCCGTGGAGGTGGAGGGCGCCGTCACGCTGGACGGCGTGGAACTGCAGGCAGGGATCGTCCTTTCGCCCCCGTCCACGCCCGCCGCGGGCGGCGAGGACGACGAAGGGGATGCGGCGGACTTCGCGCTGACGGGCGGGCTGGCGCCGGGAAGCCGCATTCCGCTGCGCGAGCTGGCGGCGAAGTGGCTGCCGGCCGCGGCGGACCTGCCCGCGCTGGACGTGACGGTGCTGGACGTCTTCGTCCGTCCTTCCGCCGGGTGGTTGCGGCTGCGGGCGGAGGTCGCCTCGGACTGGACGCTGCACGCCGGCGGGCTTCCAATCACCCTGCAGGGGGTGCGGATGGCGCTGGAGCGTACGCCGCGGGGCGCGGACGGCGAGCTGGCGGCGTGGTGCGACGTCGCCGGGGTGCGCGTGTCGGTGACGGCGGTGCGCGAGGCGGGGGCGTGGACCTTCCGCGGCGCGCTGGACAACCCGGAGGAAACCACCGTCGCGTCGCTCCTCTCGCGGCTGACGGGGTCGCCGGTCGTGCTGCCGGAGCTGGTGCCGGACGTGGCCGTCCGTGGCCTGCAGGTGGTGCTGACCCCCTCTACCGGCGCGCTGTCGGTGGACGCAGCGGCCGTGTTCGCGTGGAAGAGCGCGGGTGGCGGCGCGGTCCGCGTGGACGCGGCCGTGCACTTTGCCCGCGGCGGGGATGCGCCCTGGACGTGCACGCTGGCCATCAAGGCGGACGGTACGCGCCGCTTCTGCGACGGGGTGGAGGTGCGCGGCACCGACCTGCGCTTTGCGCTGGAGGGCTCCAGCGCCTGGTCCGCCGCCGGGGGGATGTCCGCGACCGTCTTTCAGCGGCCGGTGGAACTGCGCGCCGCCTACCGCGCCACGGCGGACAGGCGCGTCCTTTCACTCGGCAGCACGGAGCGCGTGGAGGGGACAGGGGTGGCGCTGGCGGGGCTGGGCGGCTTCGCGCTGACTCGCTTTGCGCTGGAGGTGGAGCGCACGACCATGGAGGGGCGGCCGCGTTCGCGCTGGTCGGTGGATGCCGACGCGCTGCTGGGGGGCGTGGCCGTCGTCGCGTCGGCGCGGATGGACGGGGCGCTGACGGTGTCCGCCAAGGTGCCGGAGGTGCGGGTGGCGGAGCTCATCGCCCGCTTTCTTCCCGAAGGGACGGTGCTGCCGCCGGAGCTTTCAGGACTGGCGGACGTGGCGCTGCGCGGGCTGGAGGGCTCCGTCACGCCGGCGACCGGGGTGGTGCACCTGTCGGGGACGCTGACGGGGCTGGTGATCCCCCTGCCGTTCGGCGCTGGGCGGCTGGAGCTGCGGACGCTCTCGTTCACCTACGACCGCGACGACACGGGCTCCGTCACCCTTCACCTGGGATTGACGGGCGCGGGGGCGCTGGGCGATGGGCTGGCGCTGGACGGGTTCGCCTTCTCCCTGGACTACGACGGCACCCGCGAGCTCAAGCTAGGCGGCCA
>DASTNU010000926.1:0-5338 GCA_035720605.1 Longimicrobium sp.
CACGAAGCCGGGTGCGAGGCTAGATTACCGCGCCAAATTGCTGGAAAGTGGGGACCGGCGGGTCCTCCACCTGTTCGGCTCGCAGGGCGAAAGCCCGCGATGCTGCCAGGTCCGCGCGAGGCGCGAGCGGTCGATCCCTTGGGAGAGAGCCGTTCGTGCAGCGCATGGACGGACCTGAACGAATGCTTCGGGTCCGTCCTTTTTTGTCCGGCACCCAACCCGAGAAACCGGAGAGCGGCGTATCAACGAGAAGATGCGTGTGAACCGGCAGATCCGGATCAGCCCCGTCCGCGTGATCGCGCCGGACGGCGAGCAGATCGGAATCCTGCCGATCGAACGGGCGATGGAGATCGCGGAAGAGCAGGGGCTGGACCTGGTAGAGGTCGCGCCGCTCGCCCGGCCGCCGGTCTGCCGCATCATGGACTACGGCAAGTTCAAGTACGAGGAGCAGCGGCAGGCGCGCGAGGCGCGCAAGAAGCAGCACCGCGTGGAGCTCAAGGAAGTCAAGATGCGCCCGGGGATCGAGGATCACGACTTCGACTTCAAGGTGCGGCACGCCCGCAAGTTCCTGCAGGAAGGGAACAAGGTGAAGCTCACCATGATGTTCCGCGGGCGCCAGATGGCGCACCCGGAGTTCGGGCGCCAGGTGCTGGACCGGGTGTTCCAGGAGCTGCAGGACGTCGCCAAGGTGGAGGCGCACCCCATGCTGGAAGGCCGCAGCATGGTGATGGTTCTCGCCCCCGTGGCGAAGCCGCCGCAGCCCGCGGTGCAGCCGCAGCAACAGCAGCAGACCAGCCAACCCGCCGCCGTATCGGCGGACGAAAGGTGAAGTAAGATGCCCAAGATGAAGAGCCATCGCGGCTCCGCCAAGCGCTTCAAGGTCACGGCCAAGGGCCGCGTGAAGCGCGGGAGCGCGTTCCACAGCCACATCCTGACCAAGAAGTCGCAGAAGCGGAAGCGGAATCTGCGCGGCACCACCATGCTCGCCAAGGCCGACGAGAAGCGCGTGAAGCGCATGCTCGCCTCCTGATTTCGCCGAACCTTCAAGACTTTGTAGAACGGGAGGGATGACATGCCCCGCGTAAAGACCAGCGTTGCGCGCCTGAAGCGCAAGAACCAGATCCTCGACCAGGCCAAGGGTTACTTCGGCCGGCGCAAGAATCTGTACAAGACGGCCAAGGAGGCGGTGGAGCGCGCCCACAAGTACGCCTACCGCGACCGCAAGAACCGCAAGCGCGAGTTCCGCCGCCTGTGGATCATCCGCATCAACGCGGCTGCCCGGCAGAACGAGCTTTCGTACTCGCGCCTGATGAACGGCCTGAGCAAGGCCGGCATCGAGATCGACCGCAAGGTGCTCGCGGACCTGGCGGTGCGCGATCCCAACGCGTTTACGCAGCTTGCCAGCGCCGCCAAGGCGAGCCTGGCTGCCTGACGCGCAGCACGGCTCGACGGGTACAGGCGGCGCCGGGGTTCGACCCCCGGCGCCGCTTTCGTTTGTCGGGACGGCGAGGGGATAGGGAATAGGGAATAGGGAATAGGGAATAGGGAATAGCCTGCAGCGGCTCCAGCGTTCCGGCCCTTGCAGAGGCTTGCAGGGGATTCCGTTCAGAAACCAGCCGTTGTCTTCCTTCTATGGGCCACGAAGTCAAGCTCCTGGCAAAGAAGGATGATCACTCCTTGAGGGCCCCCGGATCGGGGGTCCTCGCGCCTAGCGTTGCACACCGAGACGCTGGCCGCCTTGCGTCGTGGGCAACCGGTGCCCTGTTCCACCTTCTATCCGTGCCGGCTCGAGGCCGGATCACCAGAAATCGCATTCGCCGTGGGCGATCAGCGCTTGGGGGAGGACACCACTCTGAGGGTCGGTGGGCTCGAAGGCCGCACCCAAGAAGTCAACGGGTCCTCTCACCAGCGCCGCCGGTGCGCTCTGTCAGGTGCCGCAGCTCAGGCTTTCAGCACGGCCCCCTCGATCGCCTGGTCGTGCTTCAGGTAGTGCCACAGCGCGATCAGGAGCTTCCGCGCCAGTGCCACGATTCCCTTCTTGCGCTGCGGGGGCCCGCCGGAGGCGAATCTCCTGTTGTACCACCTCGTCAGCGCACTCTGCGGCTGGTAGTCAAGCCACCGCCATGCGATTTCGACCAGTTGCGCCCGCACCCGTCGATTTCCGGCCTTCGTAATTCCCAGCTCATGCCGGATCGTGCCGCTCTGGTGCGGCGTGGGGCAGAGTCCCACCAGCGCGCCCAGCTCGCGTCCGTTGTTGAACGTGCGCCACGAGAAGAGCTCCATCACCAGGAGCCAGGCTGTCTCCGGCCCGATGCCTCGCACCTTGAGCAGCTTGCGGACGAGGCTCACGACCGGGTCGCTGGCGTTGCGCAGCCAGTGCTTTCGCTGGCGCTCCAGATCACGGATCTGCAGGTCGAGCATCCGGATCTTCGCCACCTCGCGCGTCACCCGCTCAAGCAGGCGTTCCGGGAGCGGCTCGCCGTTCCACATCCGCAGCGCAGCCGGGTGCTGCGGCACGGCGTTCCGCGGCCCCACTTTCACGCCTTGTCCCGCCATCAGCGACTTGATCCGCACCACCAGCCGGGCACGATCCCGCCGGCTCGTGACCAACTCACGCTGCAGCTGCCGCCGATCCTCCTGTGCCGGCGTGGGCACCCGCACCACGCCCCACACCCGCGTCTCGCCCGCGTAGTAGCGGATCAACTGCTCGCACAGCTTCACGACGTCGAGCTTGTCGGACTTCGCCCGGCGCGCCCGCCGGTTCACTTCGATGCTGGACGAATCCACCACGATGTTGCACACGCCCAGTTGCGTCAGTGCCCGGTGCGGCCAGAAGCCGTCGCGGCCGGCTTCGTAGCAGCTGAGCACCGGCGCCTGCTCCGACACCTTGAAGCGCGCCCTCGCCGCGCGAATCTCCGCCGCCAACCGCTCCAGGTTGCCCGATTCCACCACCCGAATCCGCGGTCGTTGACCCATGCCGATCGAGAAACCAAGTTTCCATTGCCGATCGCCAAGCTCGATCGCCATGTACAGCACGGGCGCTTCCGGGGCTTCCTTCCGGGCCGTTGCGGGACTCATTTGCTCCTCCTGGTTAGGGGTAACCAGAGAGCTTATGCCCGTAGCGGCCCGGTTTCCATGATATCTGAGGGAGGCGCCGCGCGTAACTTCAGTACGCACGGTATTTTGGCGCCGACCGAAGGATCTTGCTGGCAGAACCGTGGGGACTGAATCTCTGGCGTCGAGCCCGCTCCTCGGCGGTGGGGAGAAGATCCTTCGGTCGCGCACAAGCGGTTGCATTACTTCAGGTTACTCGTGTGCGCTCCCTCAGGAAGCCAACGCCGCTTCGCAGTCTCCGGGTGCGGCAACACCCTCTCAGGAAGACAAATCGCCTGGAGCGAAGTTTCGCGGCATCCTCCTGGGGAAACAACGACGCGGGGTAGCCAAACGGCCGCTCGGCCCTAAGTTTCGGAAAGATGCCAGCGGCGGAACGTACGGACGACGATGACCAGCGTAACCGAAGAACTGATCGCGCAGCTGCGCGAGCTGGAGGGCGAGGGGCTGAAGGCCGTCGCCGCGGGGGGCGATGCCGCGGCGCTCGAGGCGCTGCGCATCGAGTACCTGGGGCGCAAGGGGCGGCTCACGGGGATCCTGCGCCGCCTGGGCGAGCTCTCCGCCGAGGAGCGCCCCGCCGTCGGTGCGGAGGCCAACCGCGTCAAGGAAGCGCTGAACGCGCTGCTGGAGGAGCGCGAGGCCACGTTCGCCGGCGCCGCGGACGAGGGGCCGGGGATCGACCTGTCGCTTCCCGGGCGCCGGCGGTGGCAGGGGGGCGTGCATCCGGTGACGCAGGTGATCGACGAGATCTGCGACATCTTCCGCGACCTGGGGTTCAGCCGCGTCACCGGGCGCGAGGTGGAGACGGTGGAGTACAACTTCACCAAGCTCAACACCCCGCTGGACCACCCGGCGGCGGACATGCACGACACCTTCTACCTGGCCGACGGCGTCGTCCTGCGCACGCACACCTCGCCGGCGCAGGCGCACGTGATGGAGGCGTTCGCGCCGCCGGTGCGCGTGGTGGTGCCCGGGATGGCGTACCGCCGCGACCCGTTCGACGCCAGCCACGCGCCCGGCTTCGCGCAGCTGGAGGGGCTGGCGGTGGACGAGGGGATCACCTTCGCCGACTTCAAGGCGACGATCTCCGCCTTCGTGCGGCGCTTCTTCGGCCCGGAGACGAAGACCCGCTTCCGCCCGTCGTTCTTTCCCTTCACCGAGCCGTCGGCGGAGGTGGACGTCTCGTGCCGCATCTGCGGGGGCGCGGGGTGCAGCGCCTGCAAGCACACGGGGTGGATGGAGATCATGGGGAGCGGGATGGTGCATCCCCGCGTCTTCGAGGCGGTGGGCTACGATCCGGAGCGGTACACGGGCTACGCCTTCGGGATGGGCCCGGCGCGCATCGCCATGCAGCGGTACGGGCTGCCGGACATCCGGCTGCTGTACGAGAGCGACATGCGGTTTTTGAGGCAGTTCGTTTGAGGGAACAGGGAATAGGGAACAGGGAATAGCCTGCAATGGCATCCCGTTCCCGTTCCCATCCCCCGAACGCAGAGAGGCGAACGCAACGACAAACACGGGAGCAGGGCAGGGACCCCGCGGCCGCACGGAATCGACCGCTATTCCCTGTTCCCTATTCCCTATTCCCTGCCTGTTCATGAACATCAGCTACCGCTGGCTCCAGTCCATCGCCCCCGGGCTCCAGGGCACCCCGCAGCAGCTCGCGGAGCGCCTGGCGATGCTCGGCGCGCCGGTGGACGAGATCATCGACCTGGGCGGGCAGATCGGCGACGTGGTGATCGCGCGGGTGGACGAGGTGCGCCCGCACCCCAACGCCGACCGCCTGCGCCTCTGCACGGTCGACGCGGGCGGCGGCGAGCGCGTGCAGGTGGTGTGCGGCGCGCCCAACGTGGAGGCGGGCGGCCTGTATCCCTTCGCGCCCATCGGCGCGACGCTGCCGGGGGGGATGGAGATCCGGCGGGCGCAGCTGCGCGGCGAGACGTCGGAGGGGATGCTGTGCTCCGCGCGCGAGCTGGGGCTGGGGCGCGACCACGCCGGGCTGATGGCGCTGCGCGGCGACTTCCGCCCGGGCGCCAGCTTCCGCGAGGCGCTGGGGCTGGACGACCACGTGCTGGTGGTGGACGTGACCCCCAACCGCGGCGAGCTGCTCTCGCACCTGGGGGTGGCGCGCGAGCTGGCCCCGCGCGGCGAGGACGGCATCGAGCTGCGGCGCTTTCCCGGCGATCGCGGCCACGGCTGCTCCGTCACCCCCGGCCGCCGCGCGGCG
>DASTNU010000927.1:0-2580 GCA_035720605.1 Longimicrobium sp.
TCGGTGGAAAGGCGCGGTGAGGGTGCGTACAGCTCTCCGCCATCCCCCAGCCGCCGCCGGAGCGACTCGCGCAGGGCGCGGCTGTTGGCCACGCCGCCGCCCAGCACCACGCGCCGGCAGCCGGTCTCGCGGACGGCGCGCATCGTCTTCTCCGTCAGCACGTCCACCACGGCCGCCTGGAAGGAGGCGGCGACGTGCGGCACCTCCTCCGCCAGCCGCCCCTCCGCCTCCAGCGCGCGCACCAGGAGCCGCAGCGCGTTCTTCAGCCCGCTGAACGACATCTCGTAGTACTCGGCGTCGCCGAAGCGCTCGCCGCGGTTCAGCAGCGGGCGCGGCAGGGGGTGCCGCTTCGGGTCGCCCGCCTCGGCCGCGCGCTGGATGGCGGGGCCGCCGGGGTACTCCAGCCCCAGGATCTTGGCGGCCTTGTCGAACGCCTCGCCGGCGGCGTCGTCTCGCGTGGCGCCCAGCAGCCGGTACTCGCCCCAGGCGGGAACCCAGAGCAGCATGGTGTGCCCGCCGCTCACCAGGAGCGCGACGAAGGGGGGCTCGGCGCCGGGATGCTCCAGGTGGGTGGCGAACAGGTGCCCCTCCATGTGGTGCACGCCGACGACGGGCTTTCCCGCCGCCCACGCCGCCGCCTTTCCCCACGCCAGGCCCACGAGCAGCGCGCCGATCAGCCCCGGCCCCACCGTCACCCCGACGAGGTCGATCTCGTCCAGCCCCACCCCGGCCTCGCGCAGGGCGCCGTCCACCACGTCGTCCACGGTGCGCAGGTGCGCGCGGCTGGCCAGCTCCGGGACCACCCCGCCGTAGAGGCGGTGGACGTCCTGGGTGAAGATGACGTGCCCCAGCAGGTCGCGCTCGCCGCGCAGCACCGCGGCGGAGGTCTCGTCGCACGAGGTCTCGATCCCCAGCACCAGCGGCTCGCGGGTCACGGGGCCGCTCCCGGCGCGCTGTCGGGCGGGATCGCGGGCGCGACGGGGGACGCGGGACGGACGCGCACGCGCGAAGCGGTGGCGCGCGCCGTGGTTCCCGCGGGCGCGCCCTCCAGCAGCAGCGGCGCCTCCACCCCCTGGGGCGGCACCGTGGCCGGGAGCGAGTCGCGGGGCACGTACGCGCGCAGCTGCGCGGGAAAGACCCGCCCCAGCATCCGCTCCGCGCCGGCGACGGTGACCTGCACCTGCGCGGGCTCCGCCACCAGCCCGTCGGGGACGGAGACGGAGATCGTCCCCAGCGCCCGCTCCGCGCGCACGTCCACGCCCCCGCTCACCCGCACCTGCGTGCGAGAGAAGCTGAGCCCCTCCATCCCCGCCGTGTCCAGCAGCACGTCGTGCGTGAAGGTGGAGTCGTCCGGGACGATCTCCAGCGGCCGGGTGGCGAGGGAGTCCAGCGCCGCCAGCCGCCCCGCGGGGCCGGTGACGCGCACCTCCGCGGGGAGCACCTCCAACTCGCCGTCCACCACGTAGCGCTGCGCCGACCGCCCGCCGATGAGCGCCCGCACCGGCACCATGCGGCTGGCCAGGCGCTCCACCTCCACCCGCACCACGGCGGGGCGGATGTCCTGCACGTTCACGGACAGGCCGGCCGGGATGCGCAGCATGGAGGCATCCAGCGCGAACGCCCGCCGGTTGCCGATGTCGGCGAGGGGAAGGACGAGGATGGGCCGGTCCAGCGCCAGCTCCCACAGCTCCCGGCCGGGACCGGAAAAGCGCACGCGCACCTCCGCGGGGTCGGGCGGGCCGGTGAGCACGTACTCCGGGTCGCGCACCACGGGGTCGATGCGCACGGGGATCCACTGGCTGGTCACCTGCTCCGCGCTCACCGCGGCCCAGATGAGCACGGCCAGCCCCAGCGCGGCCAGCTTGAGGCGCCAGTTGTAGGTGACGATGCCCAGCGAGAGCTTCACCCGCTCACTCTCCCAGCAGGCGGCGGATGAGCTCCGGGTGCGAGCCCGTGTCCCACTCCGTCGCGCCGATCACCTTCTTCTGGATGACCCCGTTGCGGTCGATGACGAACGATTCCGGGACGCCGGTGGTGCGGTAGCTGCGCTCGATGGCGCCCGACGGGTCGTGCCAGATGGTGAAGGTGAGCCCCAGCGCCCGCGCGAACTCGGCGACGTCGCCGCCGGGCTGGCCCGAGCGGCTGACGGAGCCCTGCGCCGCGTCCACGCTGACGGCCACGATCTTCAGCCCACGGGGCCCCAGCTCGCGGTGCAGTCGCTCCATCGACGGCATCTCGTCCAGGCAGGGGCCGCACCAGGTGGCCCAGACGTTCAGGAGGACCACCTGGCCGCGCAGGTCCTGCAGCGAGACGGGGCGGCCCTGCAGGTCGCGGGCGCGGACGTCGGGCGCGCGGGTGCCCACCTCCACGGGGAGGAAGCGGTCGCGAACCAGCCAGCCGGCGCCCAGCAGCACCGCCAGCACCACGACCACCCCCGCCACGAACCCCCACTGCCGCGACTTCGCCATCTCTGTATTGGTGTGTCTCTGGATGATGGGCCCGGCCGTTCGAACGGTTCGGTCGAGATCTCGCTGCGTCCGGGGCCCCTCCCCCCGGCCCCCTCCCCGCTCGTTCCTCGCG
>DASTNU010000928.1:0-2025 GCA_035720605.1 Longimicrobium sp.
TGCGTGAGTGCGTTAGTGCGTTAGTGGAGATCGGGTGTATGGATGGAGACGAGCCGCATCCACGCGTACTTACTGACGCACTAACGCACTCACGCACTTCGAACCCCAACCCTCTGGGAGAGGCCACGATGGATCCCGACACCAAGCATCCCGCCGGCGCGGCAGACACCAGCCGGCTGCACGAGCTGCACGCGCTGGGGCAGAGCGTGTGGCTGGACTACATCCGCCGCGGCATCCTGGACAACGGCGAGCTGGAGGAGATGATCCGCCGCTACGACCTGCGCGGCGTGACCAGCAACCCCTCCATCTTCGAGCAGGCCATCGGCGACAGCGACGACTACGACGACGCCTTCGACTTCCTGGCCGGCGACGGGGCCGACGCCAACGAGGCGTACGAGGCGCTCGCCGTGGAAGACATCACCCGCGCCTGCGACCTCTTCCGCCCCGTCTACGACGAGGCGGGCCGCGCCGACGGCTTCGTCTCGCTGGAGGTGTCGCCGGAGCTGGCGCACGACGAGGCGGGCACGCTGGCGGAGGCGCGCCGGCTGTGGCAGGCGGTGGGCCGGCCCAACCTGATGATCAAGGTGCCCGGGACCGACGCAGGGCTCCCCGTCATCGAGCAGCTGCTGTCGGAGGGGGTGAACGTCAACATCACCCTGCTCTTCGCCGTGCAGAACCACGAACGGGTGATGGAGGCGTTCCTGCGCGGGCTGGAGCGGCGCCTCGGGGCGGGCGAGCCCGTGGACCACGTGGCCTCCGTGGCCTCGTTCTTCGTCTCGCGCGTGGACTCGGCCGTGGACGCGCAGCTCGAGAAGGTCGCCGAAGCCGCCGCGGACGAGGCGGCAAAGCAGCACGCGCTCTCGCTGCGGGGGAAGGCGGCGGTGGCCAACGCCAAGCTGGCGTACCAGCGCTTCCAGCAGATCTTCTCCGGCGAGCGGTGGGAGCGGCTGGCGGCCGCGGGCGCGCAGGTGCAGCGGCCGCTGTGGGCCAGCACCAGCACCAAGAACCCGGACTACCGCGACGTCGTCTACGTGGAGGAGCTGATCGGCCCCCACACGGTGAACACCATGCCGCTGGCCACCATCGAGGCGTTCGCCGACCACGGCGTTGCGCGGCGGATGGTGGACCAGGACGTGGAGGGCGCCCGGGCGCACCTGGCCGCGCTGGCGGAGCTGGGGATCGACATGGACCAGGTGACGGACCAGCTGCAGCGCGAGGGGGTGGAGAAGTTCGCCAGGTCGTTCCGCGAGCTGCTGCAGTCGGTGGACGCCAAGCTGACCCGCGTGGGCCAGACCTGATCCCTTCGCGGTCCTTCCACAGCGTGCTCCCGCGGCCCGTGGAGGCCGCGGGAGCACTTTTCTTCGGTGTACAACGGGGCCGCCGCGTGTATATTCCCCAAAATCTGTTCGATTCCGGGGGCCGGAAGCGGGGAGGGATCGACGTGGATCCTTCTTGGGCGCTCCCTTTCGGCCAGTGGGAAGTGGGTAGCGGACGCCACGGGTGTACCGTGGATGTCGCATCGAATGTCGCATCCGCGTCCATTCCCCCGGGGTCAAGTGTTGCGTAAGTCCCGGCAGAAAGGCCGGTTGTGAAAAAAACGCCCCATCCGGGCGCTCCGCGGTACGCCCGTTGCTACAGGTCGGCGTAGCACCTGTGCCAACTTGCGTGCGGGGAGCAGCAACGGATGCGGGCCGGGTTGGGGGTTGCACGGTACAATGTGCAGGACCACAGTGCGGCGCCCCCCCGACGATGCGAAGGCAGACACTTCGCAACCCTCAGCCTCTCCCGCGTCCTTGCTCCCGCTGCCGGCGCTTCCACGCCGGCGACGCGGACGGGCCGTCCCGGATCGGGGCGGCCCGTTCTACGTGCCGTGGGGAGCGGGGCGGGGGAGCGTGCTCCACAACCCAGTCCAGCGCACCGCGACGGATGGTCAGGCTCAACTACAAGCACCTCTATTACTTCTGGATGGTGGCCCGCGAGGGGAGCATCGCGGCCGCCCACAAGCTGCTGGGCGTCTCCCAGCCG
>DASTNU010000929.1:0-3401 GCA_035720605.1 Longimicrobium sp.
GCGCCGCGACGCAGGCGTGCGCGTTGGCGGCGCGCGCCGCCGCCTCCACCTCTTCCTGCGTCGCGTCCGAGCGCCCGTAGGCGATGTTGGCGCGCACCGTGTCGTGGAACAGGATGGTTTCCTGCGTCACGATCCCCAGCAGCGCCCGCACGTCCTTCAGCTTGAGGGTGCGCAGGTCCCGCCCGTCCAGCGTGATGCGTCCCGCCGTGGGGTCGTAGAAGCGCGGCACCAGGTCCGCCAGCGTGCTCTTCCCCGCCCCGCTGGGTCCCACGAGCGCCACCACCTCGCCCGGGCGGACCTCCAGGTCGATGCCCTGCAGCACGGGCGTCTCCGGCACGTACGCGAACCCCACCCCCTCCAGCCGCAGCGCCTGGCGAAAGCCGTCCACCGGCAGCGCGTCGGGCTGGTCGACGATCTCCACCGGCGCGTCCAGCAGCTCGAAGGCGCGGTCCGCGGCCGCCAGCCCGGGCTGCACCGTCGCCGGGAACTGCGCCAGGAACTTGATGGGCGACATCAGCTTCCCCGCGAAGAGCAGGAAGCCGATGAAGGTCTCCGGGATCATCGACCCCTCTTCCAGCACCAGCCAGCTGCCGTACCACAGCATCGCCAGGATGCTGACCGCCGTGATCATCTCCGTCGCGGGAGTGAAGACGCGGCGCCAGCGCTCGTTCTTCACCCACGCGCGGTACTGCCCGCGCGTCAGCCTGCGAAAGCGCTCCTCCTCCCACGCCTCCGCGCCGCTCGCCTTCACCAGCCGCACCCCGCTCACCGTCTCCTGAATGTGCGACGCCGTCTCGCCCACCGCGTCCAGCACGCGGACCACGCCGCGCCGCAGCCGCTTGCGCAGCCGCGCCCACAGCCCCAGCATCGGCGGCATGAAGACGGCGGCCACCAGCGTCAGCTTCCACGACAGCCCCAGCATCACCAGCAACGCGACGATCGCCTGCATGGTCTCCCACATCAGCTTGGCCAGGTTGCTGGTGGCCAGGCTGCGCATCTGCTCCACGTCGTTGGTCACGCGGCTGATGATCTGCCCCGCGCGCGTCCGCTGGAAGAAGGGAAAGCCGAGACGGAGGAGGTGGCCGTAGATGTCGTTGCGCATGTCGCGCGTCACCCGCCCCTCCACGACGGAGACGGAGACCTGCGACACGTAGTAGGCCACGTTCTTGACCGCGTAGACCACGAAGAGGAAGAGCACCACGTTGCGCAGCGCCTCCATCGGCGAGCGGCCGGTGACCGCCCAGCCCACGGCGTCGCGCAGGAACTGCACGACCGGCCCGGCGTCGGGGCTCAGGAAGGCGTCCAGCCCGCCCAGCGCCTCGCCCTGGTCGAAGAGCACCCGCAGAAAGGGGATGATGAGGGTGTAGCTGAACGCGTCCAGCGCCGCCCACAGCGCCATCGTCCCGATGGCCAGGGCGAAGAGCCCGGCGTGGGGCCGGACGTAGCGCAGGATGCGCAGGTAGGTGCTCATCGCGGCGTCAGCAGCGCCACCGGCAGGATCATCTCCTCCGGGCTGATGCCGCCGTGCAGAAAGCTGCCCCGGTAGCGCGCCTGGTACTGGCGCAGCTTGGTGGGATAGACGAAGAAGACGTCGTCCAGCGCGATCAGGTAGTTGGTCGCAGCGCGGCCGGCGGGAAAGCCCAGCGTCCGCTCGTCGCTGGTGCTGAAGGCGAGCGACGGGTCCTCCGCGCGCAGGTCGTCGCCGAACTTGTAGCGCAGGTTCTGCGTGGTGTCGCGCTTGGCGAACACCGTCGCCGGGCGGTGGCAGTGGATGGAGCCGTGGTCCGTGGTCACCAGCACGGGGACGCCCTGGCGCATGGCCTCGCGGATGGCCGTCAGCGCCTCGGAGCGCTCGAACCACTGCCGGGTGAGCGCCCGCAGCGCCTCCTTGTCGCGCGCCACCTCCCACAGCACGGACGACTCCGAGCGGCCGTGCGTGAGCATGTCCACGAAGTTGAAGACCGCCGCCGTCACCCCCGGCTGGGAAAGGTAGCCCGGCAGGCGCTTGAGCAGCCGTTCTCCGTCGCCCGCGTCGAACACCTTTTCGTAGTGCACCGGCACGTCGCGCCCGGCCACCCGGTCGATGTGCTCGCGAAAGAGCTCCGCCTCGTTGGCGTTCAGCGACCCCTCGCCCTCGCGCTGCCACCAGCCGGGGATGCGCTCCGCCACGCCCTCGGGGTACATCCCGCTGAAGATGGCGTTGCGCGAGAAGGGCGTGGCGGTGGGAAGGATGGAGCAGTACAGCGCCTCTTCCACCTGCGCCACCGGCTCCAGCAGGCTGATCAGGGTGCGCCACTGGTCCAGCCGCAGGCAGTCGACGATCACGAAGAGCGCCGTGCGGTCGCCCCCCAGCAGCGGCGCCAGGTACTGCGGCACGATGTCGACCGAGAGCGGCGGGCGGTCCGGGTCGCCGCGGGTCCAGTGGCCGTACTCGTCGCACACCCAGCGGCAGAACTCGCGGCGAAAGTCGTCCAGCAGCGTCTCCAGCGCCGCCAGCAGCCCCGTCTCGCCGCCCTCGCGCAGGCGCAGCTCCCAGTCCACCAGCTCGCTGTAGGTGGCGCTCCACTGGCGCCAGCCGCGAATGGCCCCCACCTCCGCGTTCAGCTCGCGAAAGCGCGCCGCGAAGTCGCGGGCCATCGCCTGCTGCTGGATCTGCCCGCCTTCGAGAAGGCGCGTGACGACGGAGAGCACCTGCCGCGGCGAGGTGGGCTTCACCAGGTAGTCCGCCACCCGCCGGCCGATGGCCTCCGTCATCGTCCGGTCCTCCTCGCTCTTGGTCACCATGACCACGGGGACGCGCGGGTCGATGCGGCGGATCTCGTCCAGCACCTCCATCCCGGTGCGGCCGGGCATCTGCTCGTCCAGCAGGATCAGGTCGTACCCGGCAAGGCGGACGAGCTCGATGGCGTCGTCGCCGTTGCTGGCGGCGTCCACGTGGTAGCCGCGCCCCTGCATGAACAGCAGGTGCGGGCGCAGCAGGTCGATCTCGTCGTCGACCCAGAGAAGTCGCTTGGGGGCGGCGGGCATAGCCGGGAAAGCTACGGGCGCGGCGTGATGCGGTCAATTCGCGCGCGGCGCGGCGGGCGCCGCTAAGGGGATGCGAAAGGCGGAGTTGGGAGAACGGCACGAGAGATCCAGGCGCTGCGAACGGACTCGAGCCGCGTCCGCGAGGGGCCCCTCCCCCGACCCCTCCCCTCGCAAACTGCGCGAGGAGAGGGGAGAACTACGGCGGCGTCGCGCTGCGGATCGACGGTCCGGTGTCGACACGTGCGACCGCGCGACCAACCGTCCATGCCACCCCTCCCCCGAAGTTGGGGGAGGGGTCGCCCGCCGTTGCGAGGAACGAGCAAAAGGCCGGGCGGGGGAGAGGGCCTCCCGCGCAGCGGGCCGTGGGGGGAAGA
>DASTNU010000930.1:0-2540 GCA_035720605.1 Longimicrobium sp.
GCCCCTCCACCACCCCTCACGTTCGGAGGTGACTCCTCGCCGTCCCACGATTCCCCCACGGCACTCACCCACGATGAAACGGAGGCGACAATGACCCACGTGAACCCCTTCACCCGCATCGGGCGCGTCCTTCACTACCACGGCGAGCCCGTCTACCTGGCGGGGAAGTATCCGACCGCGTCCGTCCCCCTCGACGGCCTGCCGGACATCGACTACGAGCCGGTGATGCGGGAGCTGGCCGCGCAGCGGAACAACTTCTTTCGCCATTGGCTCTTCCCCTACTGGCTCTACCCCAACCCCGGGAACGCCTACTCGCCCTTCCGGCGCCCCAACGGCAGGTGGGACCTGCGGCCGCCGTACAACGCCGACTACTTCCGCCGGCTGGACAAGCTGCTGCGGGCGGCGCTGCACCACGGCATCGTGGTCCAGGTCACCCTCTTCGACGCCCCCGGGCTCAAGGGGATCCGGGACATCAAGCTCCCCGACGGGACCCTTCACACCCGCTGGGAGTTCAGCCCGTGGAACGACGCGACCAACGCGCCCCAGGACTTCATCCGGGACGACGTGGGCGGGCTCGACGAGTTCTTCGACCTGGCCGGCATCCCCGGGCTGGCGCAGGCCCAGAAGGCGTTCGTGGACGAGGTGGTCGGCCGGACCATGGGATACTGGAACGTCTGCTACGAGCTCATGAACGAGTGCGTCGGGGGCGCCCAGCCCGACCGCGAAAAGCGCGTGAGGTGGATGGACACGGTGACGGGGTGGATCGACGCGAAGACGGGCGGAAGCCGGCTGGTGTTCCACAGCGACTACGGCGAGGGCGCCAACCAGTCCGGCGCCGACGTGAGCCACTGGGGCCAGAACCGCGGACGCTTTCCCAACTACGAGAAGCTCGACGGCATCATCTTCCACAACAACCCGCGCACCGTGGACCCGGACGATCCCCGCTACGCCTGCTTCCGCGGCCAGAAGGTCTTCCAGGTCTCCACCGACGCCTTCGACGGGGTGAAGCGCGAGGAGTTCGCCTGGAACCGCGACACCACGCGCCAGGTCTTCGCGCGGAAGATGATGTACCAGGCGGAGGCGTCGAGCGCGAACGCGGCCCGGGGGATCGGCCAGGCCGCGCCCTCGCCCACCGACCTGCGCCTGGCGCCGTTCACGCACCTCTACCGCAAGACCACCACGCAGGGGCCGCAGTTCGACCTGCGCTTCTTCGTGGACGGCGGGCAGGGCTTCTTCATCGGATACCGCAACGCGGCGCCGTACGGCGAGCTCACCCGCGGCCGGGTGGAGGACTTCCGCTTCGAGGGCGAGACGCAGTCGGTGCGGCTCTACGACCGGCTGGTCGACCAGACGCACTGGTGGCGCTACACCTTCAGCGGCGAGACGCTGACGCTGGAGAACGAGGACAGCGGCTTCAGACAGACCTTCCAGCGTCTTCGCCGCCGCGCGCCCGTGGAGGCGTTCGTGCCCTTCCTGTACAACTGGGAGCGCGTCGCGGCCAACGGCGGCCCCGCCCAGCACTTCTCCATGCGCTTCGACATCGACGGCGCGCTGCGGACCTACCGGCTGAACCCCTACCGGCAGATCGACCACCACGACGTGCTCGCGGTGAGCCCGGCCGACGCGGCGAGCGGCACCATCACCCTCTACCGCTTCCTGAACGCGTTCACGGCCACCTGGCGCTACACCTTCGAGACCGCGCAGCGGCTGCGGCTGACCACCCTGGACGGCGCGGTGTACCAGGTCTTCGAGGCGCGCCCGTGGTACGTCCCCGACTCCGCCGTCACCGCCCCGGCGGCGGCGGCCGAGTCGCCGCTCGAGGCCGAGCTGGCGGCGGTGTAGGCATTCTGCCGGCGCAACCGTAGACGCGGTTCATCGCGGATCCGGTTGCACCGCACCGTGGCACCTGCGCCAATGCTGCGAACCGTCATTCCGAGGGAGGCGCCGCGCCAGCCCTTGCGTCTCGGCACCCATCTCTGGCGCCGACCGAGGAATCTACTTTGGGGATGTTGGTGGCCGCGGCACCGAGGTTCTTGCGGTTCACGGAACTCCCGTCCGAGGGCTTGCGGCTCGCCTCCCTACCACCAGCGGCCCGCAGCTGGATTCCTCGGTCGGCGCGAGAGCATCGGGTAAGGTGGGGTCTGCCTGGCGCCTCCCCCGGAACGACAGCAGAGCGCTTCGCTGCAGCCAAATCGACGAAGATCCAAAACAACCGCCGGCACGTCGTGCGTGCCGGCGGTTCTTCGTGTGGATCGAAAGCGCGATCGCCGGATCGTCTGCTCCGCCTCTTCTTCCTCTTCGCCGTTGCAGTCGTCGCGGGGCGGGCGGCCGAAGGCGTGGGAGAAGCTGAGCACGGCCGCAGCTGCATCGAAGTACGATACAGATGCAACGAAATCGGGAGCCGCCTCCGCGGGACGAGGATCCATGTGCGCCGGTGCCGGGAGCAGTACGGTCTGATGAAAAAGTGATGCGCGGACGGGAAAAATCGCGGATCGGAACACGCCCGGGGTGTCCATGGAAGCGGCACGGACCGGGGCGCG
>DASTNU010000931.1:0-2312 GCA_035720605.1 Longimicrobium sp.
GGCGCTGCCGCGCCTGGAGGCGCTGATGAGCTCCGGCGCGGCGCACCCCTTCGCCATCCACCTGGCGCTGTGCGACCTGGCGGGGCACCTGGCCGCCGCCGGGCCCGGGCGCCCCGTTCCCCTCTTCCGCGCCTACGACCACGACGACCCGGACGGCTCCCTGGGTCCCGTGCTGGAGTTCTGCGAGCGTGCCACCCAGGAGGTGCAGGACGGCTTCGTCCTGATCCCCTTCCGCCATCGCCGGGGCGGCTTCGACCTGGCGCCGCGCGCCGCATGGAGGGAGCTGAGCGAGCTGACGGTGCGCGTGCGGGGCCCGGCGTGCGCCGGCGCGGCCGAGCTGCGCGAGTGGGTGGCCCGCGCCCGCATCGCCAGCGCCTCGCGCATCCACGGGCTGGCCGCGGGCGACTGCGCGGGCGCCCCCCGCGAGGTGGTGCCCGCGCCCGCAGGCCTGCCGGGCGGCGAGGGGCGCCTCTACCTGCGCGTGGCGGCGGAGTGCCCCTGGATCGTCCCCGGCGAGCGGCTGCACGTGCTCCCCCCCGTGGCGTGCGCCGGCGCCGCCCCGCGCCAGCTGGCGCTGTGCCTCTCCCTGGCGCCCTCCGCCACCTCCGCTTCCACCCGCGAGCCCATGGTGCCCGCATGATCGCCACGGTCCCCGTCCCGGCCGGGCTGGACGAGCGCGTCCGCCGCGTGCTGGCCGCCGCACCCGCGCCCGCCGACCTGCGCGCCGACGGCACCTGGGCGCGCATCCAGGAGGCGCTGCGCGAAGACGACCCCGCCCTGCCGCAGGGGATCTGGGAAAAGCCGCTCAAGCGCGCCGACCCGCGGCTGGCCGCCACGCTGGCGCTGGACGCGCTGGAGGCCGGCGCCGGGGACCTGCAGGTGGCCGGCTGGCTGGCGCAGGCGTGGGCGATGACCGACGGCTTCGCGGGCGCCGGCGCCGGGATCGGCCTGGTGCTGGGGCTGTGCGAGGGCGGGTGGGACGCGCTGCGGGGGGCGCACGACCCCGAGGTGCTGGAGCGGCCCTTCGCCTGGATGGCCACCCACCTCCCCCGGGCGCTGGCGCGGGTGGAGCTCACCCGCGTGCCCGGCGGCGGGCCGGGGTTCACCTGGGCCCACCGCGAAGCCGCGCTGCACCGGCACCGGCATCGGGGACAGGGCGCCGCGGGCGAGCGCCCCGCCGCCGGCGAGGCCAGCCCCGACGACGTGGACCAGGCCGCCGCGCGCACCCCCGCCGAGCTCCACGCCCGCGCGGCCCGGGAGCTGGACGCCGTGATCGACGCGGTGGAGCGGCTGCAGGCGCTGCTGCGGAGCCGCTGGGAGGGGCCGTCCCCGTCGCTGCAGCCGCTCACCCGCAGGGCGGCCGAGATCCGCGCCTGGGTGCAGGCGCAGCTCGCCAGGTCGCACGACGCGGAGCCGGAGACCCCGCGCGGCGCGGACGACCCCGCCGAGCTCGAGCGCGCCGCGGCGGACGATCCGGGAGATTTCGGCGCCCCGCCTCCCGCTCTCCCGGCGGGGCCCCCCATCCGCAGCCGCGACGAGGCGTACGGGCTGCTGGAGGCGGCGGCCGGCTACCTGGGCCGCACCGAGCCGCACAGCCCCACGCCCTGGCTGGTGCGCCGCGCCGTGGGGTGGGGCGGGATGGAGCTGTGCGAGCTGCTGGAAACGCTGATCGACGAAGGATACGACCTGAAGTCCCTGCGCCTTCTCCTCGGCCTGGCCGGCGACGGGCGTTCGTAGGCGGAGAGTTCCGCCGCGGTCCCTCGTCCGTCCGGGCGGGAGAACGCACCTCACACCCTTTCGGGAGCAGATGCAATGATCAACGAAATGCAGCACTGGCTGGGCAGCAACCGGCCGCCCCGCGTGCAGATCACCTACGACGTGGAGACGCTGGGCTCTACCGTCCAGGCCCAGATCCCGTTCGTGGTGGGGATCATCGGCGACTTCGCCGGCGGCGACCGACCGGCGAGCAACATGGCCGACCGCGCCTTTATCGACATCGACCGCGACAACTTCAAGACGGTGATGCAGGGCCTCGCGCCGTCCCTGCAGCTGACCGCGACGACCGAGTTCGAGCCCAAGTACGAGTACGTGCCGGTTCGCACGCCGGAAGGTCCCGGAGTGCAGGCGGGCACGGTCCAGTTCGCGCCCGCTCTCACTTTCAATAGCGTGGACGACTTCGCGCCGCCCTCCATCATCAGGCAGGTGCCGGACCTCCAGGCGCTGATGACGACGCGCCAGAACCTGAGCGACCTGGCGGCCAAGCTGGGTACCTCTCCCTCACTGGAAGCCGTGTACCTCGCCCGTGCCACCCA
>DASTNU010000932.1:0-4211 GCA_035720605.1 Longimicrobium sp.
CAAGGACGGGCATCCCGAGCTTCCAGCGGTAGACGCGCAGCACGAAGCCGGCGACCATCCCCGCGAGCCCGGCGTTGGCCAGCCACAGGTGCAGCGCCGCGGCGCGCGGCGCGTGCAGCGGCCGCCCCGTAAAGCGCGGGATGACGTGGTACGCCACGCCGAAGATCATCATGCTCACGAAGCCGAGCAGGTTGGCGTGCATGTGCGCCGGCCGGAACGCGACGGCCGCGGGGTGCACGGCCATCATCACCCCGAGCAGCACCCCCACGCCCAGCCATACCAGGCTGGAGCGGATGAAGCGTCGGACGAACGGGTCCATCGATTCTCCCAGGGTTGGTGACGGCTAGAACCGCTCTCCCCGCGCCTCGCGCAGGTGGCTGCCCACGGGGCGGATGCGGCTCCACATCGTCCAGAAGTACAGGCCGATCCCCGCCGCCTGCCCCGCGCCGCCCAGCACGATGGTCCAGGGCTGCCACGGCTGGGTGGTCCACGCACGCGACACCTCGCCCGCGATGCGCAGCGCGGTGCCCACGGTGAGCACCCAGTACGCAGCCTCGATCCGGCCGGGGCGATAGCGGGCGTCGCCGCGCTCGGCGCGGGGAAACAGCCAGAGCGCCACGCCCAGGATCAGGTACAGGACGAACCCGGCCATGATGGCGTGCGCGTGGGCCGAGACCAGGTACGGGTTGGGCCAGGTGCCCATCAGCTCGCGCCGCACCAGCATGTACACGCCCAGAACCACGCCCAGTCCCAGGAACGTGATCCCGGTCTTGATGAAGCGGCGGACGAGCGTGTACATCGTTTCCGGATGCGGAGCTGGCGTCATGGTCCCGGCGCCCGGCCGGGGAGGATCGGCGTGAAGGATACCGGGAGGGTCGGGCGGCGCCTGTCGGCCTCACCCGGAAGCGCGGTGGGGAAGAGGATGACGGCGGGTGGGGAGATCTGCGGAGACGCGCGCCCCACGCCGGAGCGGCTGAAGCCGCCGCAACGACAGCGGAAAGCCCCGCAAACTGCGCGGGGCTTCAACTGCGTGTACCGGAGGCCGGTCGCCTTCTACCTGCCGCGGCGCGCCAGAAGGCGAACGAGCCGGGCGCGGGTGTAGCGCTGCAGCAGCAGGGGATACAGGTTCACCAGCAGGTTGCCGGCGCCCAGGTAGACGGCCCACCCGCGCCAGCCGATCTGCCAGGCGTAGGCGGACGAGACAGCCCCCATCAGCAGGAGCACGCCGTGGCCGCGCTCGCCGGCCTCGGTGCGCCGGACGAACGCCGCCGCGGCACTCCGGTGCGGGACGAGACGAAAGTGCGGGTCCCGCCCGCGCCGCGCGCGGTTCACCCGGTCTCCATCCGGCACCAGCGAGCGAAAGGCGCGCACCCCCAGCGCCTCGTACACGCCGCCGTCCATCTCCCATCGCCGCGGCCGGAGCCAGGCCGCCGGCACCCACCACGCCGCCACGCACAACGCCAGGGCCGCCGTGTACGGCGCGTGCCCCGGCGTCAGCGGGCCGGCGTCGGCATAGGGGCGCATCGGCCCCCACACCGCGAGCCAGAACAGGGCGAGCGGGCCCAGCCAGCCGCCGGACATCACCGCGATCGGCAGCACGTTCCACCACGGCGCGTGCTCGGGCGCCGGGACCGGGCGGGCGGACGCCGTCACCCCGCCAGCGCCGCCGGCGGGCGGTAGATCCATCCTTCCAGCTCCACCAGCTCGCGCGGCACGCGGTCCAGGCGATACGGCTGGTCCAGGTCGTCGCGGCACAGGTACGCGTTCAGGCAGGCGATGCAGGCGTCGCGCGCGTCCTCCAGCGTGCACGCCGCCGCCTCCATCGACGGGTGGTCGAAGGAGAGGAAGGGGCGGAACGCCGCCGGGCGCGCGCGCACCTCGCCCGGGCGCGAGGGAACGCGCGAGCCCTTCATCCCCAGGTCCTTCACCGCGCCGGAGGGGTAGACCTCGATCAGCACCGTCTCCGCGTCCTCCCGCGGCGCCATCGGCACGATGGACACCTCCGCCGCGTCGCGCAGCTCCCAGAGGAAGCGGATTCCCTCCGCGGTCTGCCGGTACAGGCGCAGGTCCAGCGGCGCCAGCGCCCCGCCCGCGTCCGTCCGCCGCAGCGCTTTCAGGAACCCGGTGAGGCCCTCCTTGATCTCGTCCGGCGGCCGGTCGGCGATCCACGACGCCAGGCCGCGCCACGACCGCTCGCGCAGCCCGTCGATCGCCTGCACCGCCTCCGCCGGCAGGCCGAAGGGAAAGTCCGCACCCCAGAGGATGCGGTCGCCCGCCTCCCCCGTCACGTGGCGCCGCCACCCCTCCCCCACGAACGAGGCCAGGTCCGCGCGATAGGGGTGCGGGCAGAGCGAGACGATGCACAGCCGCCCCTCGCGCTCCTCGCCCACGGCGGTCCACAGGTTGTCGAGGGGCTCCTTTGCCCCGGAAAAGTCGATGCCGCCGAAGAAGCGGAACGCGGTCACGATGGATCGGGAATCGGGAGGGGGAGGTCGGCCGGCGCGGGTCAGGCGGCGCGCACGTCGTTCAGCACGCGGCTGATGCGCATCGCCACCTCGTCCACGCCGTCGTGAAAGGCCAGGAAGACGGGGTTGCCGCGCGCGGGCCACACCTGCACGCCATTGCGGTACGGATGCACGGAGCGGATGCGGTCCAGCGGCAGCGGGCTCTGCTGCCCGGAGGGGGCGACCAGGAGCAGCCGCCGGTCCGTCACCAGGAAGCGGCACGCCCCCGCCCGGCCGAAGGCGGAAAGGTCGCAGTCCTCGTCCAGCGTGCCGTCCAGCAGGGCGCGCGGGTCCACCGGGCGCGGCGCGGGCGGCGCCTCCGGCGGCTGCGCGCCGGGCGAGACGCGGTACAGCTCCACCGTCCGCGCCGCGAAGCACCGCTCGCCGGGCTCCAGCGGCAGATCGGCCGGCACCTCGTCCAGCGGCTCGGTGCTGATGCGGTGGAAGGCGCGCAGCCGCTCCAGCGCGGCGCGCGGATCGGCGCCCGGCGGCAGGGCGATCCCCGCCCACGACAGCAGCGCGCCCAGCTCGTGCCGCTCGTAGTCCGCCAGCTCCGCCGCGGCGTAGCCGTCCAGCCCCGGCGTGTCGATCATCCCCACCGGCTCCACCGGCTCGGCGGGACGGACCTCGGGCCCGGACTCGACCCCGTGGGGCTCGACCATGGAGGGCCCGACGTCGGGCGCGTCCGGCTCCGCGGCGGGTGAGGGGAGAGCGGGCTCCGGCGCCGCGGCGTCCTCGCCGGTGTGCAGGCGGTTGACGGCGTCGTCGTCCAGGTCCAGCGCGCGCTGCAGGCAGGTGAGCTCGCGCTCCTGCTCCGGTGTTAGGGCGCCGCGGCGGCGGAAGTGCTCCAGGAAGGTGCGGTAGAGGCCGATCCCCTCCGCCCGCAGCGCATCCTCCCCCGCGCCGAAGCGCGCGCCCTCCGCCAGCAGCGCCTCGCGGGTGACGGCGCAGGCGCTCCCCGCCTCCACGATGCGCCGGTGGATGGCGGCCAGCGCGTCCTCTACCGCGGTCGGCGTCCGGGCGGCGGGCGCGGCGGACGGGGCCGGCTCGGGACGTGCCTCCTCCCCCTCCGCGGGATCGCGGAAGGCGGCGCGGGTGCGCCAGGCGTAGCCCAGGCAGAACGCCGTGGCGCCGGCCGCGAGCGCCGCGGGAACCCACTGCGCCTGGCCGCGGACGATGCGGGTGACGTCCATCACCAGGGCGGCGATGAGCACCCACATCGCGATCTCCCACCCGGAGCGGCGAAAGCGCAGGAAGGGCAGGACGGCCACGGCGGCCAGCAGGGCCACCGCGGCCGCCGCCACCTGGCTCCACAGGGGCACCCGCGTGGCGCTGAAGCCGGTGTACGCCGCCCAGGCAAAGCGCCCCGCCGTCGCCGCCAGCCAGGCGGCGACCAGGTACCCCGCCGGCCCGTGGCGGACCGGGGGGGCGGCCTGCGGATGCGGCTCGCGCGGCGCCTCCGTCATCGCCCGGGCGCTAGCGCGGGGCCACGCCGCGGTACCACTCCACCATCTCCGGCCGCCGCTCGCGGTTCCAGAAGCTTTCCCGCGCCATCAGCGCCTCGATCTCCGCGATCTCCCGCGGGGAGCCGGTGGAGATGCGCTCCACCCCGCGCTCGGTGACGAAGTAGTCGTCCTCGATGCGCACGCCGATGTTGCGGTAGCGCTCCACCGCCGGCCGCAGCCGCGCGGCCATCTGCCGGTTGCG
>DASTNU010000933.1:0-6691 GCA_035720605.1 Longimicrobium sp.
AGGACCTGACCCTGGTGGGGATCGTCTACAACGGCAACCCGCGCCTGTCCATCGCCACCTTCACCCTGCCGGACAGCTCCCAGCGGGTGCGCCTGCGGGTGGGGCAGCGGCTGGGCTCGGTGACGATGCTCGCCATCCAGCCCCGCCAGGTGCAGGTGCGCGAGGACGAGATGGGGGTGAGCCGCGTGTACACGCTGCGGCTGGAGCGCCCGCGGCGCGGCGTGACCACGCCGCCGCCCCCGGCCCAGGCGGCGCCCGCCCCGGCCCAGGCCGCTCCCCCGGCCCAGCAGCCCGCCGCCGCGGGCCGCCCCCGATGATGAACCACACACCCCGAGCCACGAGGGTTTCGATGATGCTGCGCAACGCCGTGTTCGCGCTGCTCCTTCCCGCCCTGGCGGCCGCGGCCCCCGCGCCGCCCGCCGCGGACGGGAGCGTTGCGTCGCTGCGCCTGGAGGGGCGCGAGGGGCGCACCGAGCTGACGGTGGAGATCGCCGGCGGCCAGGTGCAATGGACGGACTTCGCCCTGGGCGGGCCGCCGCGCGTGGTGGTCGACATCCAGGACGCCACCCTGGACCTTCCCGCCAGCCGCTTCGAGGGGCTGGACCGGGGCGGGGTGCGCGGGGTGCGCACCAGCCAGCACGAGCCCACGGTGGTGCGCGTGGTGGTGGACCTGGAGCGCGAGACGGCGTACCGGGTGGAGCGGGTGGGCGAGGGGCTGCGCATCACCCTGCAGTCCGGCGCCACGGCCTTCCAGCCCTGGAGCAGCGGCCCCGCCGGCTCCCGCGCGCCGCGGACGGCGTCGGGGCAGGCGGCCCCGCGCCCGCAGCAGCAGAGCCAGGCGCGCCGCATCACGGTGAGCTTCGAGAACACCGAGATGCGCGACGTGCTGGCCACCTTCGCCGAGTTCTCCGGCCGCTCCATCATCGCGGGGGCGGAGGTGGCGGCGGTGGTGGTGGACGGGGTGACCTTCACCAACCAGCCCTGGGACGTGGCGCTGCGCACCCTGCTGCAGGCGTACGGCATGGCGGCCGAGGAGCTTCCCGGCGGCCTGATCCGGGTGGACCAGGTGGAGCGGCTGGCGGCGCGCGCCGAGAGCGAGCCCATGATCACCGTGCCCATCCGGGTGAACTACGTGCCGGCCGGCGACCTGGCGGGCACCTTCGCCAGCATGGTGAGCGAGCGCGGCAACATCGTGGCCGACACCAGCACCAACACGCTCATCGTCACCGAGGTGGAGCGGGTGGTGCGCGACATCCAGGCGCTGGTGACCACGCTGGACGTGCCGGTGCCGCAGGTGGCCATCGAGGCCAAGATCATCTTCGTGGACCGCACCCAGCTGGAGGCGCTGGGGATCCGCTACGACCTGAAGGACTTCCAGGGGAACAGCTTCGGCACGCTGGTGGAGAGCCCGCTCTACGACCCGATCACGGGCCAGCCCACGGGCGAGAGCACCACCGACAACCGCTTCGTGCTGGGCGGCCCCTCCATCGGCGCCGTCGGCAACGCCAACGCCGAGATCGACGACCCCACGCTGGACGTGGCGGTGAGCCTGCTGCTGGCCAACCGCTTCAGCCTGATCGCGCTGATCACGGCGCTGCAGACCACCGACATCGCCGACGTGCAGGCGATGCCGCAGATCTCCATGCTGGACAACACCACCTCGCGCATCTTCGTGGGCGAGGAGATCACCTTCCTGACCGCCAGCGCCACCGGCGGCGTGGGCGGCGCGGTGACGCTGCAGCCGGTGCAGGTGGAGGCCGGCATCGAGCTGGAGGTGACGCCGCACATCACCGCCGACGGGCGGGTGCGGCTGGCGCTGCGGGCGGAGAACTCCAACCCGCGCACCACCGAGAACAACCTGCTCAACGTGGCCCGCCAGCAGGCGGAGACCGAGGTGCTGGCGCAGGACGGCGAGACGGTGGTGATCGGCGGCCTGACGGTGACGCGCGTGGAGGAGACGCGCAGCGGCATTCCCTTCCTGATGGACCTGCCGCTGCTGGGCGGCCTGTTCCGGGTGACGCGCCGCGACGAGAGCAAGCAGGACCTGCTCATCCTGGTCACCCCCCACATCGTGCGGCAGCCGGCGCCCTGAGCGCCGGTGCAAGATAGACCATCCCCATAGGTACCCCGATGAAACTGCTTCGAGGCAGGGCCGCCCTGGCGGCGGCCCTGATGGCCGCCGCCGCGCTGGCGGCGTGTGACGGCTCGCGCAACCCCTTCCAGCCCCGCCCGCCGGGGGGGACGGACGGGGGCAACACCACGGCCGACAGCACGCCCCCCACGGTGGAGATCGTCCTTCCCGACACGCAGACGGACAACGTGGCGGTGGGCGACTCGCTCTTCGTCCGCGCGCGGGTGAGGGACAACGCGGCGCTGGCCGCGGTGCGCTTCGACGGGTACGCGGTGCGCGGCAGCGAGGCGCTGGGGACGGCCACGCGGGTGGACCGCTTCACCACCAAGACGGTGGACCTGCGCGCCGGGGGGCGGGTGGTGCAGGACACCACGCTGGACCGCTTTCTGATCGCCACGGCGGACACCCTGCCGGAGGGCGGGATCTACGTCGTCGTCACCGCCGCCGACACCTCGGGCAACACGGCCGCGGACACCTTCCGGGTGAACCTGGGCGGTCCGCGGGTGACGCTCTCGGCCACCGACGACGACGCCTTCGCGGGGACGCAGCTCACCGTGACGGTGACGGCGACGGACACGCGCGACCTGATCCAGTCGGTGCTGCTGACGGGGACGGGCGCCATGCAGTTCCAGATGCCGATCCAGCTTCCCGCGGCGGTGCCGTCGGTGGACACCACCGTGGTGATCCCCATTCCGATCGCCGCGCGGGGGGTGGTGACGCTCACGGCGACGGCGGTGTCGGGAAGCAACCTGGTGGGCGCGGCGCCGCAGGTGACGGTGACCATCCGCGAGCCGGCGCAGGACCAGGTGCCCCCCAAGACCACCTTCTCGTTCGAGATCCCGGAGCGGGTGGAGCAGCAGGACTCGTTCACCGTGCAGGTGTCCGGAGCCGACGACAACCGGGTGGACTCGGTGGGGGTGACGGTGCTGGCGATCCTGCGCGACGTGACGCCGCCGCTGGACCCGCCCGACACGCTGCGCATCTACGTGGGCCGCGGCCAGGTGGCCGGCGGCACCTTCCGGTTCGCCTTCGCGGACCTGGGGCTGGACCCCAACCAGACCTTCGAGGTCGACCTGGAGATCACGGCCTGGTCTCGCGACGTGCAGGGCAACTGCGGCGCCGCCACCCGCGAGAACACGCCGCAGGAGCTGCCGTGCACGGTGGGGGCGGGGGGGATTCACCTTTCCTCGGGGGTGGGGCGGCTGGTGCGGGTCTTCGTGGCGCGCGGCCTCACCATCGACCGGCCGGGCCCGGGGGGGCAGGACGTGGTGGCGGACCTGGTGGCGGACAGCGGCTTCGTCTACCTCTCCAACTTCACCCGCAACCGGGTGGAGCTGCTGCCGGTGGGGGGCACGGCCTACGGCCAGCCGGTGGCGGTGGGCTCCAAGCCCTGGGGGCTGGCGCTGGGACGGTTCCGCGACTCGCTGTACGTGGCCAACAGCGGCGGCACCAACATCTCGGTCATCCCGCTGGGCGGCGGCAACCTGAGCGAGGCGGAGGGCGCGCGCATCTTCACGGTGAACGAGCGGCTCTTCGGCGTGGAGTACGACCCGCTCACGGGCGAGGTGGCCGAAGTCGTCCTGCGCGACTACAGCGACCGGCCGCAGTTCCTGGCGCAGGCCAGCAACGGGCTGCTGGTGTACAGCACGGCGCCCACGCCGGCGGCGGAGGACGGCACGGTGCGCCTGTACGATCCGCGCAAGCTGCGCTCCGACATCTTCATCGGCTACGTGGACCGGCACACGGCGGGGAAGGGGATCGTGGTGAACGCCGACTCGGCGTTCCAGGTGCCGCCCTCGTTCGTGATGGTGTGCCCGCGGCGCCGCCTGGGCGACACCTCGGACCCGGAGTGCATCACGGGCACCCCGGCGTCGGTGAGCGCCGCGCTGACGGCGCTGCGGTCGCAGCCGCCCAACGCCTCCGGGGCGCGCTACGACACGCGGCTGGACCTGGGCGCCGACATCGACGAGGTGGGCTTCGCCGACACCACCTTCGTGGCCAGCAGCACCGACCGCAACTTCATCGCGGTGGGCGAGGGCGTGCGCGCCACGGCCCGCATCCCTCTCTTCGAGGCGGAGGGCGACTCCCTGCTGTCGCGGGGCGACGTGCGGGACCTGATCAGCAACGCGTCGGACCGGGTGATCGGGCTGGGGCTGAACTTCGACGGCACCCTGGGCGCGGCGCGCGGCGACAAGGTGTACTTCTTCAACAGCTCGCTGCGCCAGCAGGGCGAGATCGTGAGCGGGCTGCCGTCGGGCGGGGTGGCGCTGCACCCGGAGAGCCGCGACTACCCGGTGGGGGCGCAGCGGCTGGGCTTCGTCTCGGGGCTGGAGAACGGGCGGCCGTTCGTGGACGTGATCGACGCCTTCCACTTCGCGCTGGTCAAGCGCATCTACATCCGCGACCCGGTGGTGGGGGCGCTGGTGGTGGCGCCGCGGGCGCCCGGCGACCCGGCGTTCGTGAACCTGCGTCTGTACGCGCTCACCAGCACCGGCATCCTTTCGCTGCCGATCATCAACGCGGACCTGCCCTGAGACGGTGCCGCGCGAGGGAAAGGTGAAGTGAGCCGGGGCCTGGCATCTGCCGGGCCCCGGCTTTTTTAGTGCGTGAGTGCGTGAGTGCGGGAGTTGATCGCGCTCCGGCGTGGCCTCGTCCTGAGCGGCTGAAGCCGCCGCAACAACGGCGGAAAGCCCCGCAAACTGCGCGGGGCTTCAACTGCATCGGAGCCGACACTTTGTCGCGAAAAAGCCCCGTCCCGGATTTCCGGGATGGGGCTTGCCACATGCGAGTCCGCGCAGGCGGACTTCGTGATTTTCCAGCAGCGGTTTCAACCGCCGGGCGCGGAGCCGGCCACATCCCTCCACATCATCCCGCCCCCCCGCACTCACGCACTCACGCACTCACGCACTCACGCACTCACGCACTCACGCACTCACGCACTCACGCACTCACGCACTCTCCTCAGTCGTCTCCCTCGCCGTCCTTGCGCAGCGTGACCTTGTACGCTTCGGGCGGGGCGTTGGGCTTGACGCGCACGGACTTGGCGGGAATGCCCACGTTCACGTGGTACGGGCGCACGTCCTTGGTGGCCAGCGCCATCGCCCCCACCATGGCGTTCTCGCCCACCTGCGTGCCGGCCAGCACGGTGGCGTGGTAGGTGACGCGCACGCCGTCGCCGATCACCGTCCTGAGGTTGCTGACGTCGCGCTGGTCGACGATGGAATGGGTGTGCGAGTAGATGTTGGCGTAGTCGCTGATGCTCACCCGGTCGCCCAGGACGATGCCGCCGCGGTCGTCCAGCAGCACGTTGCGGTGCACCACCACGTCGTCGCCCACCTCCAGGTTGTACCCGTAGCTGAACTCCACGAAGTGGAAGCACTTGAAGTTCTTTCCCACCCGCCCGAGGATGTACGGCGCCAGCGTGCGCCGGAACCGCACCCCCACGTGCACGTTGCCCCCCAGCGGGCTCCGGTCGAACATCTGCCACATCCACAGCAACGGCTTGCGCTCGCGGAACTTCGCCTCGTCCACCTCGGCGTAGTATTCCGGCTCCAGGGTGACGTTGCGCGCGTCCATCTGCAGCAGCGCGGCCTGCGCGGCCAGCGGCAGCTTCCCGGGGCTCGCGTCCGCGTGGTGCGGATAGAAGAGCCCGGTCAGCGTCCGCCGGCACAGCTCCCACCGGTCCTCGCCCGCCTCCAGCTGCTGGCGGATCTCGTCCAGCCACTCGTCGTACAGCGCCGTGGCCTCTGCCGCGGGGTCTACCTGCTTCAGGGGATATATGGGCATGTCCGGATCGGGGATTCAGGGTTGGCTCGGCGACGCGTTCCTGCCTGAAAGGTAAGCCGCGCCAGATGGCGCGCCAGCGGCGGGAAGGGATCAGCGCAGCGGGCGCGTCCAGCGGCGGCGGGGCAGGGGATGGAAGCCGTGGCGCAGGTACAGGTGCTCGGCGCGGGCGTGCGACGTCTCCACCTCCAGCTCGATGGACAACGCTCCCGCCGCGTCCGCCTCCGCGACCGCCGCGGCCACCAGCACGTTGCCGATGCCGTGCTCGCGCAGCGGCGGCACCACGTACAGCTCGTCCAGCCAGGCGCAGGTGCCGCCGCGCTCCAGCGCCCACGAGTACGACAGGCAGGCGATGCCGACCATCGTCCCGTCGCGCACCGCCGCCAGCACCGCGCCTCGCTCGGGGACGCGCAGCAGCCCCTCGGCGGCGAACACCAGGTCCGGGCGCTCGATGGGGATGTCGTGCTCCGCCAGCTGGGCCGCCAGCAGGTCCACCACCGGCTCCAGGTCGCCGGGAGTGGCGCGGCGGATCTCGATGCCGTCGATCATCCTCGGGATGCGGTCAGCGTACGGGGATGCGGATCGCGACGACGCCGGGCGCCACGGCGAGGACGGGCGGATCGCCATCGTCCGCGCGCTCGCCGCGGCGGAGGAGGCGCACGGTCGTCCGCCCCGCCAAGATGCCGACCAGGGCGCCGCCGGCCACGTCGCTGGCCCAGTGCTTGTCGTCGTACACGCGGCTCCACCCCACGGCCGCGGCGCCGCCGTAGGCCAGCA